>CAYZCC010000317.1:0-1500 GCA_964476805.1 uncultured Desulfobacula sp. | reverse complement strand
TATATGGAAAGGCCTGAAGGGCCGAAGATGAAGTGCTCTGAGTAGTTACACCAATGTTAATGCAATTGTTGTGGTGGTTTGTCATTGGATATCATCCATTTTAAGTATTCCATAATAGAACCAGCTAAATAAAATGGGAGGTTTAGCAGTAAGCATTCTTTTCCATTAACAGTTTTGATTTGATTAATTTCTAATTTTCCGGAATAAATCCTTACGGCATATTCATGAGGCGCACGGTCTATGAACTGATGGAGAGAGCGAAGCCGACCAGTCGTAGCAGATTTTACTTCAACTGGTATCAGCAAACCCCCATATTGAATCAGGAAATCAACTTCGGCATTAGATTGCTTTTTCTCCCGGTTCCAAAATTGCAGCCTGAATAGAGGAGATGTTTCAGAAGCGAGAAGCTCCTGACCGACAATATGCTCTGCTATTTTCCCCTGATAGACAGAATCAATGTCATGGGCTCCAAACATATCTTTTTGAAATCCACCAAAATAGTTTAACATTCCAGTGTCAAGGACTTGGAGCCTTGGTGATTTTTTCGTATTTGACCGCAGGGGCGGGGCCACAGAGGAAGACGGATATAAAAGATAAATCAACATGGCTTTTTCCAATACTCTTAATGCTTCACCCATCTCCCTTGATTTATAGTTGGAGTTACCAAAACCCTGGAATTTGATCCTGCCGCCTGCTTCATAGAATGCATTTGAAATGGCATGACGAATGACATTTGCCATTGTGTGGTTTCGAGCATATTTTTCAACGTCATCAAGATAAGAGACGATTAAACTATCAAATATGCTATTGAGTGCAATGATATCTTTGCGGTCAGAATAATTTTGAACTATTTCCGGCATACCCCCGATGACTGCGTAGATATTAAATAATTTCATTAACTTGTCATGCGCAAAATCAGGGACAGGGATGTTTCTATTAAGAATATCCAGACTGGACTTTTCTGATAATGCATTTAAAAATTCCTTAAAGCTCAATGGCTTCATCACAAGGTATTCCACCCTGCCAACAGGAAAACTAATATGTGCATCAATGAGTGTTTCTAAAAGAGATCCGACCGCAATGACGTACAGATCCGGAAATTCTTCATAAAAATATCTGAGATAAGAAACGGCTGAAGGGCTGTTTTGAATTTCATCTATGAATATTAAAATACTACCATTACTTCTCACCTGGTTTTTATGAAAAAATATAGCCTGAAGCAAATCTTCAATGCAATGGTCATGCTCAAAAATATTCCGCTCGGCTTTAATTTCAAGGTTCAGATATAGATACTGTTCGAATTGTTCTGAAAAAAGGTTGATGGCTGTTGTTTTTCCTACTTGCCTTGCTCCTCTCAGAATCAACGGCTTGCGGTCGCTTTTTTCTCTCCAGCTTGATAATTTTTTTAAAATATCCCTATTGAACATTGCATCCTCGTTTATTGTTTGCCATAAAGTAAGGGGTATTTAATAAATTATTTGTAACAAAGTCAATGATAAT
>CAYZCC010000316.1:602-1531 GCA_964476805.1 uncultured Desulfobacula sp. | reverse complement strand
AGCATGGCAGGGTTTGCACCAATTCCGGTAGCATCAATGATTAACCCTGTATATAGTCCATCCATTTTTACTGGTTCAGCTGGCGCACTTGATATGTCTTGATCCTCTTGGATGGTCACAGGCTCGGGTAAAGGACTCAGCTTAACCGGATGGCGCTTAACTGACTCAATAGAAGGCTCTATTAACCCATATTTGCTGTACATTTTCATACCAAGGGTAACTTCTACCCAAAGAGAGCCGTCATTAAATTGTTTTTTCTCTTCTTTTACGACAAAGGCATTTTTGATCTTGGCTGTTAAAGCGGTTTTAAGGTTTGAGTCTATCATCAACTGTCTGTCATAGGTGGCATCACTGTAAAGATTTAACCCAAAAACAGTTTCTCCTAATTTTTCATAAGCAAGGTGCCTTGCAGTCATCAATGCTGTAGAATAAGCATGAGCTAAACTGATGGTCTCTGCCATGTCAGCTGTGGCACCCACCATAACTTCAACATACCCGTTTTCCCAGTTGGATCTAGCAGCATTTCTGACCACCTTGTTTTCACCAATTTTATCGTCAACAACAACCATCTGATCTGTTTTGTGAGAAACAGGTTCAACTTCCCACCAGTTTTCTGCAAAACTTGAAACTGGCACAACCATCATCCCCATCATGCATACATAAATTAAACTAATTCTGATAATGTTTCGCATCACATCTTCTTCTAGATTAAATCGGGTTGAATATTGTTTGTTTGTTTTCATTTTTTTCTCCGTTTTTGGCTTTATAGGTAAAACAAATACTGTTTATTTCGATCTGATCACTATCTTTTACCTGTGTTTCTATTGCAGTCTTTCCATTGACCTTTGCCTGGTTATTTAAATGTCTGTTCTCAAGAAAGAGACCATTTTTATTCATATGAAGGCAAACACCAGGGATAGCTGTTTCTA
>CAYZCC010000316.1:0-592 GCA_964476805.1 uncultured Desulfobacula sp. | reverse complement strand
CTATAGTACCAATCACATTATTTATGATAGACACACTGTGCTCTTCTTGCTTGGTACTCAACGGCATCATGATTACGGTTTTGTCATCCAAGTAATCATCTTCCTCGTCTTTATTGTCTTGATCCTCAATGAATGTGACAACCGATCTTGGCTCATTTTCTCCCTGCATGAGTCCTTCTACCTTTGGCAAAAAAGAAGAAGCGCTGTTCACTTTAGAAATTTCTACCTGAAGCTGACCTGCTAAAAGGAAGTCTCTTTCTTCAATCACCCTTCGAAGTTCGCCTTTGATATCAGAACAGATAACATCAATAAACGGACTAAATTCTTTATAATCTTTTTGATCCAGCTGAACGTTAAACAGGTTAGGGGCATATGTTTTGTTAATGCCTTTTTTAGCTCCCTGTTCCATACATTTTAAAGCAAGCCTGCAGATATCTACTGGTTGAAATCCTTTTTTGGTATGAAATATCTCTAATGGTCTTGCAATGACCTCTTCTATTTTGGTTAAAAGTCCCATATTCATCTCCTTTTAAAGACCTGACTTTTGTCAAAATTTTTTCTTATATCTTTTTAAAATCCCTTTATTTGAAGG
>CAYZCC010000315.1:0-1542 GCA_964476805.1 uncultured Desulfobacula sp. | reverse complement strand
TGTTTAAAACACTCTTCACATCAAAAAAAATAACCCTCTTCCATAACACAAAAGAAATTTAATAAGCAACATGGAAATTTTAAACCATCTTTGAATTGAAGCAGGAAAACCATCTGTCTGGGTTTGAGTTCCAGGTATAAAATTTACTCAAAACTTTTCCTGTGCGTTAATGGTTTTAATAAAATCAGGTGCTCCAATTTCTAAAAATAATATTATTTTTTGTATTACTGATGAATAATTTATATCGTTTCGGTTGACCCGGGCTTTGAAATAATATGTAATGTCCCTATGATTATTCAAGAAACTGGAGAAATATGTAATGGATTCTATGTGATTGGGTCTGCAGGCGTACCCGTTTACCTTTTAGACTCGCCTGCCCCGGTGTTGTTTGATGCTGGATTGACTGCCGGGGCGTTCATATATGAAGCCGGGATCAGACAGATTTTGGGTGAACGCATACCTGAATATCTGTTTTTAACCCATTCACACTTTGACCATGTGGGGTCGGTAAGCTATTTCAAGGATGTTTGGCCGGATCTTAAAGTCGGGGGATCTGAGCGGTGTTCTGAAATTTTACAGAAACCCACAGCAATTCGACTGATGAGAGATTTAAACTTTGAAGGCTTACAAACTATTAAGGGATCAGGCTTGGAGCCCATTAACGAGAAGGGTTTTAAATCGTTTGAATTGGACATCATAGTTCAGCCAAACCAGACAATTAAATTTGCGCCTGGGCTAAGTGTGGTCGCCTTGAATACGCCCGGGCACACATGGGATTTCATGAGTTACTGGATTCCTGAAAAAAATATCCTGATTGCTTCGGAAGCAGTTGCCACTTATGAGGCCGAGGGATATCTTCAACCTGAGTTTCTCGTTGATTTTGATGCATATGTTGAATCTTTAAAGGTGCTAAAAAAAATAGGTGCTAAAATTTTGTGTCCGGGCCATTATGCGGTATTTACAGGGGAAGATGCTATTGCGCATATCGAAAATTCATTTCATGCAGTGACAGATTATTTGACCATGACAGAGAAATTCCTTGTTCAGGAAAAAGGGGAAGTTGAAAAGGTTGTTAAGCTGGTGAAGAAAGTGGAATGGGACCCCCGGTCATGGCCAAAACAACCAGAATCAGCATATTTTCTGAACACTTGGCAGAGGGTAAATACTATCTGGAAGCGGATGAACCAAAATTAGGAAGTCACATATCTGAAGAGAGGACTACTTCTATGACAATCTCCAGTTTCAACAGAATGAACACTCCAGACTATCCCTTCCATGAGAAGGCAAGTCAAGTGTTTGATTCACAAACATTCTTCCATTCGCACTCTTTTTGAGACCTGCCATTGTCCCGGGGCATGTTAAGATCCGTCGGCAGGAGCTGCAATCTGTCAGGCACACTCGTTATTTATTAGCGGCAACTAATCGGTGCAAGGGATAGCCCGCAGTCTCCTGGACTATCCCGGATATTTCATGAAAGTTAGTAAATGAACTAGTGTCCATCCATAAATAGTGTTTTCTGACCCCATACTTCGCAAAATAAGG
>CAYZCC010000314.1:0-1558 GCA_964476805.1 uncultured Desulfobacula sp. | reverse complement strand
AGAGGGCGTGTTTATTGATGACGGTGCCATTATAAAACAGGGTAAAAATGATTTTTATGTCTCAACTTCCACTGCCAGAGCCGGGATCACCATGAGCTGGTGGGGACGCTGGTGCAGGGAAGAGAACTGGAACGTCTGGATGGTCAATCTGACCGACTGCTATGGTGCACTGAACCTGACCGGACCAAAGGCAAGAGATATACTCGGTAAGCTCACCAACGACGATATCTCCAATGACGCCCTGCCGTTTATGAATGCATCTAAGATTGAAATCAAAGGTGTTAAAACACGTGTGTTCCGTATGGGATTTTTAGGCGAGCTCAGCTATGAGCTTCGCATGCCTTCCAGCCAGGCAGAAATTATCTGGAAGCTGCTGATGCAGGAAGGAAAACAATATGGGATCAAAGCCACAGGCGTTGAAGTCCAGTTTATCTGCCGCCTGGAAAAAGGGCATGTTCTTCCGGGCCTGGATTCAGACGGGAACACGACCCTTCTTGAAGCAGGCTTTGGATGGGCCTGGGACAGGAAAAATGCAGGCTTTGTCGGGCAGCCCATGTTGAATCTTTTAAAAGATCAGGAAAAGAAAATTGAAACGATCCGGCTCAAGATCGATGGAAGATCAGAACTCAAAGACGGGAACCTGGTGATAAATGGTACAGAGCGGCTTGGCTATGTGACATCCACACGATATAGCAAAATCCTGGACCAAACCATCGGCCTGGCCCTGGTAAAACCCCATTCCGATTTTAGAAAAGGCGGTAAAGTCAATCTGCTGCTCAATGGCCGTCAGGTCACAGCTGATTTTGTAAACCACGCATTTTATGATCCCAATGGAGGGGGGATGAAAATATGATGACAAAAAAAAGAGCCGTAAAGATCCCGGATTGGGCAGGCAAATTAATAGAAGAAGAAATGGATGGATGTCCCGTAATTAAAGGGTTTGAATCTCCTATTAAAGATGCCGGTTTTTTTTTGGCCGATCTGGGGCACCGGCCCATGGCCATGGTGCACGGGGATGATGTAGTCTCACTTGGTACATGCGGCCCGGGTAAGGTCGTGGAAACAAAAACCGGACTGGCCGGTATCTTATCCCCCGGAGAAGCGGTAGTGTTTGATTTTACAGGCCCTGTTGTCCCTGAATGGCCTGAAGGTAATTATACCGATATCAGTGACGGATATGTCATGTTCGGCCTGTGGGGGTCTAAGGCCTTAGACCTCCTCCAGCGTTTGATTCCTGTCGATGTGGAGCGGCCGGATATAAATGAACCGGTTTTCCTTGGCGCCGGCAGCCACGGTGTCTTCACCTATGTCATTAACCTTAAAAAGAAAATACCTGGATTTATCCTGGCCTGTGCCCGGTCAGACGTCCAAAGCTATTTTGACAATATTGTGCATGCCGGAAAACCCCTTGGTTTAAAAATAGAGGGGATCGACGCTTTTATGCAATTCTGGAAACTATAATTGGTTGCTTACAAACCGGGTGCTATCTAGTGTCCGAACGAGTATACGGAATCCATTGAAATTGTTGAAAAATATCACAAAAAAGTAAAACGAAGAT
>CAYZCC010000313.1:0-1567 GCA_964476805.1 uncultured Desulfobacula sp. | reverse complement strand
TTCCAGATACTTGATCCTGACAGGCTGGTTCCGGACAGAAAACAGGTTTTCTCCTATGATATTTTAATTAACAGGGAGACAGAAGAGACAAAAACCGTTTCAGAACCTCTCTATGACATTCTGAAGCGCAGATATCTGACCTTTGATGAGTGGAGAGAGCTTAAAGCTTACAGTGATTCCCTTGGTATTGAATTTTTTTCCACGGCCACATTTTTTGATGAGGTTGATTTTTTAGTGGACCTGGGCAGTGATACCATCAAAATCTGTTCCGGAGATGTCAATCATTTCCCTTTGATAAGGTATTGTGCAAAAACAGGTATGGCAATCCAGCTTGATACGGGTAATTCTTCAATTGGAGAGGTGGAAAAGGCTGTGGATGAGGTTTTGAAAACAGACAACAGCAGAATAATAATTCATAATTGTCCGTCAGGATATCCAGCAAGGCTTGAAAGCATCCACCTTAATATCATACCGACTTTAAAGCAGATGTTCCAGGTCCCTGTTTCATTTTCAGATCACACGCCAGGCTGGGAAATGGATATTGCAGCCGTAGCCCTTGGTGCCAACATGATAGAAAAAACTATAACCATGGACAGAACTATTCCCAGTGTTGAACATATATTCTCCCTTGAACCAGATGATATGAAAAAATTTGTAAAATCCATCCGTGATCTTGAGACAGCTCTTGGCAGCAGTAGAAGAAAGATCAGTGAAAAAGAGAAGTCCGCAGGTATGGGTGTAAGAAGAAGCATAATCCTTGCCAGAGGTGGAAAGCAGGGGCAGTCTATCGCTATGGAAGATCTTGATTTTGTCCGGCCTGGAACAGGTATCAGCCCGGAGATGGCAGATATTATATCTGGCAAAGTATTTACCAGGGATATAGAAAAAGGAGAGATGCTTTTGTGGGGTGATTTCGCATGAAAAATATTGCAATAATACCAGCAAGGGGAGGATCAAAGCGGCTGCCAGGTAAAAACATTCTTCCTTTTATGGGCAAACCAATAATCTTCTACTCCATTGAAGCGGCTAAAAAAAGCGCTCTTTTTGACAAAATCATTGTATCAACAGATGATGAAAAGGTCATTGAGTGTGTTAAAGAAAAGTGTGAAGTTGTCAAAAGAGAAAAAAAACTGGCCTCTGACACTGCCAGGGTGGTTGATGTGCTTAAAGATCTGCTCAATTCCCTTAAAAAGAGAGAAGAGACATTTGACAACCTCTGCTGTTTATATGCAACTTCCCCATTGAGAAGAGAAAAAGATATCATTCAATCGTTTAACCTGATGGAAGAGAGCCGTGCCGATTTTTGTCAGAGTGTCACAGAGTATGAGTTCTCCCCATTTTTTGCCTTTGACATGGGGAAAGAGGGATTCATAAAAAGACGGTGGTGGGAAATTGCCGTCCTTCCTCACTGGGAAAAACCTGAAGTGGTCGTGGGTAATGGTTCCATATACTGGGCAAGGGTTGAAGCCTTTTTAAGTACAGGCGAACTTGAGGGGGAAAAAACCGTTGGTTATAAAATGAGCAGAAGCAGATCGGTTGATATTGATACAATGACTGACTTCAAACT
>CAYZCC010000312.1:0-1569 GCA_964476805.1 uncultured Desulfobacula sp. | reverse complement strand
CTCCATGCTTCTCCTTTAAAGAGAGCGCCATCTGAACCGCTGGAATGTCAAAGGGATTGAGGGAAGTGTTTTCAACTTCTCTGATATATTTACCTTTAACTGTCTGGTTTATTACTGATTTAATACAGGTGATGATGTTAAGTCTCATGCTTTCCCCTGTTCTGATACTTTTCTTGTGTCCGTAAGTTTTTATTATCTCTATCCTCCGGATAAAATACTTCGGGCGATGACCATTCTATGGATTTCACTGGTACCTTCATAGATCCTGGTAATCCGTGCATCCCTGTAATATCTCTCCACAGGATAGGATTTTGAATAACCATATCCACCATGTATCTGTACTGCCATATCCGCAACCCTGCTGGATGTTTCACTGGCCATAAGTTTTGCCATGGCTGCCTCTCTGGAAAAAGGCCTGCCCATATCCTTTAGTAAGGCTGCCCTGTAAACCATTAATCTTGCTGACTCCACCTGGCATGCCATATCAGCAATTTTTTCCTGTATGGACTGATGCCTGGCAATGGGGACTTTAAACTGAATTCGCTGTCTGGCATATTTTACACTCTCGTCAAGTGATGCCTGTGCAATGCCTACCGCCTGTGCCGCAATTCCAATTCTTCCTGTATCAAGAGCAGTCAGTCCAATCTTTAAACCCATGCCCTCTTTTCCCAGGATATTTTCTTCTGGAATGACAGCTTCATTTAATCTAATAGAGCAGACGGGGTTGGCCCGCATTCCGGAAAGATTTTCATTTTCTCCCACAACAAAGCCTGGAATTCCTTTCCCGGCAATGATAACACTGATTTCTGCAGGCTCTTTTTTGGGGTCTGTTTTAACAAACATTAAAAATGTTTCCGCCACTCCGCCATTGGTAACAAACACCTTGTTTGCCGTCACTATATAATCAGACCCATGTTTTATTGCTGAGGCTTCAATGGCTGATGCATCAGAGCCGGCATTGGGTTCAGTCAGGCAGAATGCTCCTATTTTTTTACCTGATGCAAGGTCGGGTATAAATTTTTCTATCTGATCACTGGTTCCAAATTCTAAAATGGGATAGAGGGCGACACTGTTGTGAACTGAGGCGCATAATCCAAGGGCTGCCGCCGCTTTTGAAATCTCTTCAATCACGATTATATAACTGACACTATCCATGGCCGCTCCGCCCAGTTCCTTTGGCGCCTGAATCCCTAAATATCCTGCCTTGCCCATCTTTTCAACAACTTCCCAGGGGAAGCGCTGTTCCTGATCTATCTGTTTTGCAATGGGCAGTATCTCTTTCTGAGCAAAGGATTTTACTGAATTTCTAACGATTCTGTGTTTTTCTTTTAAAAATATTTCCATGGTTGTTCTATAGATTAGAACTTGCTTTTCGTCAAGAAAAGTATAAAAACTCTCTGGCTATTTTGTGTCTGACCGAAACCTGAAAAATTTAAAACTCCGGTTCCCAGAAAACATTTGACTAAAAAAAATGAACCCCATACTCTCTGAATGTAATTTTTTCAATGGGAACTTTGATGGTCTCGTAAAAAGTCAAAAATGGCAAAGTTACTATATATAATTTCAGTA
>CAYZCC010000311.1:0-1592 GCA_964476805.1 uncultured Desulfobacula sp. | reverse complement strand
AGCTTGAAATTTTTTCAAGCTCAAATAATTCAATCAATGATGAAATAGCCGTTGTGGGGATGGGGTGTACGCTGCCCCATGCTGAAAACCCGGATCATCTGTGGGAAAATATCCTGAATAAAAAATATTCCATAAGTGAAATGCCGGAATCAAGATTTGATCGTAATATCTATTATGATCCTGATAAAAATGCTGAAGATAAAACCTATACCATACTTGCCGGTCATGTGGATGATTTCAGGTTTGACAGTCAAAGATTTGGTTATGCCGAAGATAAAGCAAAAAGGCTTTCCCGCAGTCAGCAGATGGTCTTGCAGACAGCATACAAGGCTGTTGAAAATGCAGGTCTCCTGGGAGAAGATGACCATTTAATCAGTGATGATGCTTCAAAAACTGCCGTTATTATTGCCACTTGCCTCTCCAATGAGCTTGGAAATGAGATCCAGCTCAAATACTGGTATCCGCAGATCCTCTCCATGATGGAAAAAACAGATGAATATCAAAACTTAAATGATAAAGAGAAGGCGGTCGTCAAGCAGGTTTTAATGGAGGGTATGGAAGGTGGAAACCCGGGGTATGACCCTGTTCATGGAATACTGCTCAATATTGAAGCCTCCAGGATCGCCCGGCACCTTGGTATCCGTGGCGCTAATTATGTTATAGATGCGGCATGTGCATCCTCGGTTGCTGCACTTGAAGCGGCAAGAGGAGAGCTCCTGTCAGGGGCGCATGACCAGGTGATCGTCGGTGGCGTCAATACCAATCTTTCGCCTGAAGCCTTTGTTGGATTTGCAAAGATGGGGACACTCTCTGCAAAGGGCTCATACCCTTTTGATGAAAGAGCTGACGGGTTTATTCTTGGAGAGGGTTCAGTGGTTTTTGTATTAAAAAGAGTGAAAGATGCAATAAGGGATAAGAATCATATTCACGGTATTATCAACGCCATCGGTGCAAGCTCTGATGGTAAGGGAAAGGCCATTGCAGCACCAAATCCAAAGGGACAGAAGCTGAGCCTTCAGCGCTGTTTTGAAAATATCAGGCCTGATATCAGACCTGAAGATATCGGGTTTATAGAAGCCCATGGCACATCAACTATTATTGGAGATGAAGCAGAACTTGACACCTTGAATGCCATCTATAAAAATTCCACTGCCGGTATCAGCTCGATTAAAGCACAAATTGGTCATCTGTTAGGATGTGCAGGATCCGCTGGACTATTAAAGGCTTTGCTTGCTGTTGAAAAAGGAGTTCTTCCTCCCAACGGCCAGTTTGAAACACTTTCAAAAAACCATAATTTAGATGATTCATCACTCTTTATAGTAAAGGATTCAAAAAAGTGGAAAAATGATGGCAAGAATGCCAGGAAAGCGGCCGTCTCTTCATATGGATTTGGAGGGATTAATTACCATATTGTGGTGGAGCAGATGAGTGAGAGCTATCGCTCAATTCCCAGGGATATCTTTACAGATACCTCCTATGATTTTAATGATGACAGAATTGTAGTGGCAGGAGTGGGTGTGTTTCTGCCAGGGGGGAAAAATTGTGAGGAGTTCTGGAAAAATTTACAATCCGGTAAAAAGCAGTTATCCCAT
>CAYZCC010000310.1:0-1594 GCA_964476805.1 uncultured Desulfobacula sp. | reverse complement strand
ATCGGTGAGCCGTCGCCTGGATCATACAAGTCTCTAACTTTATCAAATGCTTGAATTTATAAGAAAATATGAATAGGATATTTAAAATCGATAAATTCAGGAATAACTATGAGTGGTATCATACATAAAGAACTGAAAAAATTAAAAGCGGCAAAGGACCTTGCTGAACAAAAATATCATTTAATCACCAATGCCACCATAGATGCGATTATCATGATCACCCCCGAAGGAAAAATATCCTTCTGGAATCCAGCAGCAGAAAAGATTTTCGGATACAAGAGGCAGGAGATCTTGGGAAAAGACCTTCATCTTCTCGTGGCCCCCGGTAAATACCACGCTCAATATAAAAAAGGATTTGAGAAATTTAAGCAAACAGGACAGGGGCCCCTTATTGGAAAATTACTCGAGTTGACTGCCATCAAAAAAGATCGGACAGAATTTCCCATTGGTCTGTCGCTGTCTGCGACCAGAGTGGGAAAACAATGGATCAGCATCGGTATTGTAAGGGATATTACCCAGAGAAAGAATGATGAAAAAGCATTAATGAACGCACATATTAATCTTGGAAAAACAGTTGAAAAAAGAACAGCTGAGTTGAAAAAAGCAAATTCCGAATTGTCGGATGCCAATGTGGCGCTTAAAATCCTGCTTGAAAAAAGTAGTGAACAGGGCACAAATATTGAACAAAAGGTCTTAAATAACGTGGATAGTCTTTTGCTGCCATACATTGAAGAACTATCAACGAGAATTTCAAATCCTGATCATCTGGCATTGTGTTCAATCATTAAAAAGAATCTGGAGAAACTGATCTCTTCTTTTGGCCAGACACTCTCCCTGAAATATAAAAACCTTACCCCAAGAGAAATTCAGGTGGCCGATCTGATCCGACATGGACGATCCACAAAAGAGATGGCTCAAATCCTTGGTGTTTCCACCCATACCATAGAAACCTACCGCGCTAACCTGCGAAAAAAGTTTGATCTGAAAAATCAAAAACTGAATTTAAGGGCATATCTTCAGTCTATAAAAATTGACTAATTTTTATCCCTGTTTTCTGGTTCTTTAATCATGGTTGTATTTTCCATCTCATGTACTAAGATCATGAACTGAATCAGATTCATCAGGAACAGTAATTTAGTGTTTTAGTTCATAGAAACATATCAATTTAAAAGGAGGATCACATGTCCGGTGAAAACTTTCAAAATTTAACTATTGATCCGGCTGTCCAGCAGATGCTGGTCACAGCAAAAGAAAAAAATATTCCAACAATCTGGGACAGGTATGAACAGATGCTTCCCCAGTGCGGATTTGGTGAGACAGGTCTTTGCTGCCGCCATTGTCTCCAGGGGCCGTGCAGAATCAATCCTTTTGAAGAGGGATCAGAAACCGGTATCTGCGGTGCTACAGCAGATGTAATGGTGGCAAGAGGCCTGGACAGAGCCATTGCCGCTGGAACTGCAGCCCATTCCGGCCATGCCAAACATTTGGCCCATACCATGTTTAAAATGACCCAGGGCCAGGCAGAAGATTATAAAATTACAGATCCGGTAAAACTTAACAAAGTTGCCACCCGCCTGGGGATTGAAACTGAGGG
>CAYZCC010000309.1:0-1597 GCA_964476805.1 uncultured Desulfobacula sp. | reverse complement strand
GAATCCATGGCCCAGTTCCAATAAAAATTCCTGTATTTTTTCAATCAACTGGATTTCAAGATTATTTTCCGTCATGACTTCTGCAGGGGTAAGGCCTAAGAACTCAAATACATATGGATCACGAACCAAGAACTGACCGTCTGTTTTCTTTGATAAATGATCTGCGATTTCGGCCAGCTTGCTTTTATCATGGGACAGGCCGGAACGCTCATAATATAGACTGCTGATTTGACGTTTCAGCTCTCTTACAGACCAGCTGCCACGGATGGTTTCAATCTCATAAAAGGACCGCTTGGTTTCATCATCCATATTAACAAGCAGGTCAATGTGGCTGTATGAAAGATATTGCAGCAGGGTTTCTGCTGATGTTTTCAATTGTGGGGACGTCCCCACTTTTTGGGTTTGCAGATTTTCAGGCAGATAATTTTGAAATTGTGGGGGCAGTGTCCCCACAATCTGGGGATAAAACCTGAAAAATTTCAAATACCGGTAAAGCTGGCGTCGATTGCAATTGCTGATCTCTTTAAGCTGTTGGGCAAGTCGGGTTAAAAGCTTTTCTCCGTATCCTGCTCGGTCCACGCCATGTAATTGATATTCACTGATATAACAGCCGATCAGCCAGTTTCTAAGGCTTAAACTGACATTCACTGCCTTGCCTGCGTGGGATACCAGGTCCTGGTGTACCGTCTGGATGGTGCGGACAAGATATTGAAAATCTAATTGCGGATTATTGTGTGCCATATAAAGTTTGTTCCGTTTCTTTATTTTCCCATGAGTTGTTTTACTTCTTCTAAACCTTTGGTAAGTGCCTCTGCCGGTTCTTCACCGTCCAGCTCTTGATAATAGGCACTGACCAGGGCAAGCTGCGGTATGTCCGTAATGGAAATGGAATTGAGTCCGGCTGTATGGCTGATCCATCCGGCTTTCTTTTGATAAACCTCCCCGATGTCAACCAGCAGTGTATCCAATGTATCCCGTTCCAGTCTGAAAATTTTCCCGATACCTCCGGGTTCAAGCAGTTTTTCAAGATGAACCGACTGACGGTCGTTTTGCCGGCCCCAGTCGACCAGGCTATACGCCAGGATCGTTTTGGGGAGGGGTTTAGTGCAAAAAGCGGTTCGGCAATAATTGCCTTCTTCATTTGTTTGCCAGAAACCGAACTCATCCCCCAGGCGTGTGCCTTCAAAGACTTGCTTAAATGGGGAAAAAATAAGTTTATCAAAGGTTTTTTTTGTCATGGCCTTTTCATGGGTATCGTCCCAATGCGACCGGACCTGCGTTTCAAATTGATCCCGGCTGAATTCATCCAAACCAAATTGATTAAAGTAGAAAGCATAAAACCATGCCAAGCTGTCAAGACATGCCAAGTGATAATGAATCAGCCACCAGATACCATCTTCTTCCAGATCCGGAGTTAGTGTAAACATCTTTTCTGTAATTTCGGTTTAGCACTGAATAGGCAGAGGCCAGTATTGACATGGTTGATATGGGGTCACACCTCGATTATTGTCTTTACCTGATGGATTAATTTGTTTTTACCCGCCTCAATACTTCTTCTTGTATGATCCAGGCGACGGCTCACCGATGATTCTGTTAA
>CAYZCC010000308.1:1384-1634 GCA_964476805.1 uncultured Desulfobacula sp. | reverse complement strand
GTTGAAAGTAATCTGCTCAACTTTTATTTTCTCTCCCTCTTCAATCGTAAAAACAATATCAGCCTGGGAGTGTTCCAGCTTATTTATTTCATATTTTACCAGACAGTTATGATAATTTTTTTCAGTGTACATCAAACGCATTTGATTAACATCTGAATTTATTTTATTAACATTTAAAATTGAACCGGTTCTTGTGTTAACAATATCTTTTAGTTCATCATCTTCATAAACACTGTTACCCATAAACGTT
>CAYZCC010000308.1:429-1374 GCA_964476805.1 uncultured Desulfobacula sp. | reverse complement strand
ATTTTAAAGTTAATTTTCACTCCATTATCAAGGGATTGTTTTTCCACAATAACATTGTCAAAATAACCCATTTCATAAATTTTTCTAAGATCTCTGGTAATATTATCAGGTTTTATAATATCACCAATCTGGGTGTCAATAATTCTTAAAATGGCATCGGTTTCAACTCTTTTATTTCCTGTGACAGCAATATCGATAATAATCTGCTGATGAAACAACTCACTGATGATCTCGTTGCTCAGTTCTGTTACAGCGGGGAAAAGATTTTCAACGCTCTGAGCATCTGCATAAACGGAAGTATAACTTTTGTCCTCGTAAATATTTATAAGTTTTGAATTGATACTGATACTTTGACCTGTCATAAAAATGGATCCAGTCAGAATATAATCCATCCCTGTTTTAATCCCGAATGTTTTAAACTGCTGAAAACTCCATTGGTCAATATGATCATCACTCTCTGGAATAAGCACCTTTACACCTTCTGCTTCAAGCTTTTCTGAAAGCAAAAGAGGGATTTGATTCTTTATCTGGTCATTCTCCTGCTGAGCTGCAAGGGAAAAAGGGAAGACAGCAATTTTAACAGCTGTCTGCGCAGACAATTCACAGTTGGCGGCTACAAACAACAGGATGAATATAATCAATACTTTTCTTAACATAATTTTATACATAGCATATTTCCTAAACAGAAGGTCTCAGGCAGACCACCCGCTTCTATCCAGCATCTAAACTGGAACTATTTTTCCGTTATTTATTGTAACATTTCTTGTCATCATTCCAGCCAATTTATTATTATGAGTAACCACAATTACAGTCATACCCAGTTCTTTATTCAGTTCATCAATTAAATAGTGGACACTTTCACTATTTGCCTGATCAAGATTACCTGTGGGCTCATCCGCAAGAAGTATTGCTGGCTCCATTACCAGAGCTCTTGCCAGAGCTACT
>CAYZCC010000308.1:0-419 GCA_964476805.1 uncultured Desulfobacula sp. | reverse complement strand
TCTCTGCTGTTCTCCACCTGATAAATCCTCAACTCTGTGAGATACTCTTAAAGAGAGCCCTACTCTTTCAAGCATATTTATGGCAGTTCTTTCAACCTTTTTTTTTTTTTCACGGGCAATTAAACCCGGCATCATAACATTTTCCAGGGAAGAAAAGCCTTGCAGCAGATAGTGGAATTGAAAGACAAACCCAATTTTATAATTTCTAAAACAGGCAAGTTTATCATCGCTGTACAATGACAGGTCATCATTTTTGAAAAAAAAATGACCACAATCTGGTTTATCAAGCGTTCCAATAAGATTTAACAATGTTGATTTGCCGATACCTGAAGGGCCTACAACAGCAATGGTTTCTCCTTGAAAAACATCCAGGTCCGCCTTGTTTAAAATTTCTATTTTTGACTCTTTTGATGAAAAAC
>CAYZCC010000307.1:0-1635 GCA_964476805.1 uncultured Desulfobacula sp. | reverse complement strand
ATTCATGGTTCAGATGTGCTGTAAAAGAGGTCAGGTGCGGTCTGTTGTTTTTAATACGCACCCCTTAAACCCTGTTTTTCTAAAGTTCATTCTAAAGTTCATTCTAAAGTTCATTCTAAAGTTCATTCTAAAGTTCAAAAGTTTTCATACTGACAACAAGTTCAAGATCTTCAATCTCTTTTAGCACATCGGCAGGAACAGGCGTATCAGTTTTCAAAACAATGAAATTATGTTCTCCGCCTTCTTCCTTCCCCACGGTCATGCCTGAAATATTAATATGGTGTTTCCCAAGAGTTGTTTCCATGGAACCGATGGATCCAGGTTTGTCAATAGTGTGAATGACTGCCAGATGTCCTTCAGGGACAGCTTCCAGGCGGAATTTATTAATTCTGACAATCCTGGCATCCTCTTTCCCAAAAATTGTACCTTCAAGGATATGGGTCATTTCCTGTGTTAACACAGTCACTCTGAGTAAATTCAGGAAATTCCCAGCCTCCCTGGCGGTTGATTCTGAAATTTTAACGCCAGTCTCATTGGCCAGGGGTATTGCATTGACAGAATTGACTTCATGCGGGACAAACTGGGCAAGCAGTTCTTTGATTCCAGCGATTGTCACCGGTTTAAGATCCAGATCAGGGAATCTGCCGATATATTCAATGTCGACAGATTTGACCGGGCCTTTGGCAATCTGTCCGGCCATTTTACCCATTTTTTCAGCAAGATATATAAAGGGTTTCAGCTGTTTTAAAATTTCTCCGGTTACAGATGGAACATTCACAGCATTAATTACAGTATCATTCAGGAGATAGTCAATAATCTGGTTTGCCGCAGCCACTGCCACATTGGTCTGAGCCTCTTTTGTTGATGCACCCAGATGAGGTGTTGCGATGACCTGGTCAAGGGTCAGAAGAGGATGGCCTTTTGGAGGTTCAGTGTCAAAAACATCTATGGCGGCTCCTGCAACTCTGCCTGTCTGAATGGCATCATAAAGATCGGCTTCATTAATAATTCCACCCCTTGCACAATTGATTATCATGACCCCGGTTTTCATTTTAGCAAACGCTTCGGCATTTAGAAGATTGGTCGTCGTCTCTATTTTGGGAATATGGAGTGTTATATAGTCTGATCGCTCAAAAAGCTGATCAAGGGTGACCGATTCAAATCCTGCTTTTTCAATCGGTTCACTGGATATGTAGGGATCAAAAACAATGACTTTCATTCTTAAGCCCTTTGCAAGGTTTGCAGCAATGGAACCGATATTTCCAAAGCCAACAACGCCATAGGTTTTATTATAGAGTTCCCTGCCCTGAAGAAGCTTTTTCTCCCATTTACCCTCTTTTAAGGATTGTGTGGCCCTTGGAATATTCCTTGTTAACGCCATCATCATTGCTATGGCATGCTCAGCAGTTGTCACACTATTCCCGCCGGGAGTATTCATGACAGCCACTCCCTTTTTTGTGGCATAGTCAATATCAACATTATCAAGACCCATTCCAGCCCTTGCAATCACCTTCAAATTTGCTGCCGCATCAAGAATATCTTGGGTTACTTTTGTTGCACTTCTGATTGCCAGGGCATCATACGTCCCTATGATTGACTTTAACTCTTCAGGAGAAAGGCCTGTTTTTTCATCAA
>CAYZCC010000306.1:0-1655 GCA_964476805.1 uncultured Desulfobacula sp. | reverse complement strand
AATTATTTTAATACGCTCTCTTTGAGAAGGCAGTTGGAAGAGTTATCCCAGTGCCGTTTTATGGCGTCATCCCAATTTGACGGTGTGAAAGCCCTTGAAGGCAAAAAAATTGTAATTGTGGGATGTGGGGCTCAGGGTCTCCATCAGGGTTTGAACCTGCGGGACAGTGGACTTGATGTATCCTATGCTCTCAGGGATGAAGCAATTGAAGAGAAACGCCAGTCATGGAAAAATGCTTCTGAACATGGATTTTATGTGGGCAGATATGACGAGTTGATTCCAAAGGCAGATCTTTTGATAAACCTGACCCCTGACAAACAGCACACCCATGTGATTGAATCTGTCATGCCTCTGATGAAAAAGAATGCATGTCTCTCTTACTCCCATGGATTTAATATTGTGGAAGAGGGTATGGAGATAAGAGAAGATTTAACTGTTATTATGGTGGCGCCAAAGGCTCCTGGAACAGAAGTAAGGCAGGAGTATCTTCGTGGATTTGGAGTGCCCACTTTAATTGCTGTTCACAAAGAAAATGACCCGGGAAAAGAGGGGATGGATATTGCCAAAGCCTATGCCTGCGGTACAGGGGGCGACCGTGCAGGAGTTCTTCACTCCTCTTTTGTGGCGGAAGTAAAATCAGATCTCATGGGGGAACAGACCATTTTGTGCGGTATCCTCCAGACAGGCTCTCTTCTGTGCTATGATAAAATGGTGGCAAACAACATTGATCCGGGATAAGCATCAAAACTTGTTCAATATGGATGGGAAACCATTACAGAAGCTTTAAAGCATGGTGGGGTAACCCATATGATGAACCGCCTGAGCAATCCTGCTAAAATTTTTGCCCATGAGCTGTCTGAAGATCTGAAAAGAATTCTTGAACCCATGTTTAACCAGCACATGGATGATATCATGTCAGGCAGTTTTTCTGAAACCATGATGAAAGACTGGGAAAATGGTGATGCCAATCTTTTAAAATGGCGGCAGGAGACTTCTGAAACCGGTTTTGAAAAATCAGTATCAACAGACCAGAGTATTTCAGAGCAGGAGTTTTTTGATAACGGCATCCTCATGGTTGCCTTTGTCAAGGCGGGTGTGGAGCTTGCCTTTGATACCATGGTTGCAACAGGTATCGGTGAAGAGTCCGCCTATTATGAATCATTGCATGAAGTGCCTTTGATTGCCAATCTTGTTGCACGTAAAAAACTGTATGAGATGAATGTTGTCATCTCTGATACAGCAGAATACGGCTGCTATCTTTTTAACCATAAAGCCGTGCCTCTGCTTGCTGAAAAATTCATGGGTAAAATTGATACATCCTTGATAGGAAAGGGCCTTGATCTTGAAAACAGCGGCGTTGACAATGTTCGGCTGATCAAAGTCAATGATGCCATTGCCAATACAGGTGTTGAAAAAATAGGTAAAAAGTTGAGAAGCTTTATGGGCGCCATGAAAGCCATGGGTTGATAGTAAAACATGAGGGTTTTTGTGTCTGCTCCAGTTTTTAGAGGGCATCTATGAAATAATAAAAATGGAGAGACAATTAACCCAATTAATTCACCGGGCAAAAAAACTGGGAGCCAGTGATGCAACCAGTGATGCAAACGGAATTAACTCGGCAGATATCATAAATTGACATCGTACCTCTGAATGTT
>CAYZCC010000305.1:0-1657 GCA_964476805.1 uncultured Desulfobacula sp. | reverse complement strand
ATTCTACAATTGAAAAACTTGATAAACCTGTAAAGAGTCCGATTTTGGCAATTTTTGGGTCGTAACATACTGAAATTATATATAGCGACTTTGCCATTTTTGACTTTTTACGAGACCATCAAACCTATAACCATTTAAACTTATTGAAGATAAAATGGCACGCCCGGAGGGATTCGAACCCCCGGCCTGCGGATTCGAAGTCCGACGCTCTATCCAGCTGAGCTACGGGCGCACAGATTTACTGGGTTTTATAAAACATTCAATATGGCACACTTTTTATCACAGACATTAAAAGAAGACAACACTTCAAATAAGTTTGGAAATATTAAAAACACCCCTCTAAAATACTTTTTTTCATGGATATTGTTCCTGATTGTATGATAATCTTCCGGAAGAATATTTTTGATGATTTTAACTTAAAATTAAAGAGCAGTGAGGGCACCCGTGGAAAAATCTCACAATTATCATGTTCTGGATCAACCTCTGGTCCTGGAACGCCTGTTTCATCCAAGAAAAGAGATGCCGGGCAGACGATCAAAAAAAGGGCGCGATGATGTTATGATAGAAGTGGACAGAGGAGTTGAAATTGCAGGATCTTTCTATTTTAAAAGCAGTCATGCCCCGGTTATTCTTTTTTTTCATGGAAATGGTGAGATTGTATCAGACTATGATGATCTGGCAGAATACTTCACGGACAGAGGTCTTAATTTTTTTGTGGTTGAATTTCGTGGATATGGAAGATCCTCAGGGCAGCCCAGTGTCACATCAATGATGAAGGACTGCCACAAAATATTGGATTACCTGATTTCCTATATGAAAAACAGAGAGATAAAAGGCCGTCTATGTATTATGGGACGTTCTCTTGGCAGTGCCTCTGCCATTGAATTAGGTGTGAACTCCCACCACGATATCCACTGCCTTATCATTGAAAGTGGATTTGCTTTTGTATCACCGTTGCTGCGCATCCTGGGTCTTGACCCCGAGACCATTGGTTATAGAGAGTGTCCAGATTTTGAAAATCTGGATAAAATCAAAAATTTTTCAAAACCCTGCCTGGTAATCCATGCCCAGTTTGATCATATCATCCCTTTTTCCGACGGGATCGCCCTCTATGAAGCATGCCACTCCAGTAATAAATTTTTACTGGAGATTAAAAATGCAAATCACAATGATATTTTTTCCCATGGTATGAACGCTTATCTTGAGCATGTAAAAAAAATCTGTATCACTTAAATTACTTTTCTATTTTATAAAGTGCTGAGTCAAAACTCTTTTTGTCCGCTTTAAAAGCTTCTGCTTCCGCACCCGCCCTGATAATTTTCAAGGTGACAATTTTGTCACCTTTTTCAATTTTATTGACCACATCCATACCGTTAACAACCTTGCCAAAAACAGTATGTCTATTATTAAGCCATGGCGTTGCTTTATGGGTTATGAAAAACTGACTGCCATTGGTACCAGGACCTGCATTTGCCATGGAGAGAATTCCGGGTGAGTCGTGTTTCAATTGATCAACAAATTCATCCGGAAAGGTATATCCCGGCCCTCCCCTACCGGTTCCTGTGGGATCTCCACCCTGTACCATGAAGTTCTCAATCACTCTGTGGAAAATAAGTCCATCATACTGATCTTTGACACCTGAATTTTAAATATCCTG
>CAYZCC010000304.1:0-1663 GCA_964476805.1 uncultured Desulfobacula sp. | reverse complement strand
TGTTTTAAAAACAGTTGGAAACCTCAGTTGATATAAATACTCCCGTAAAAGTCTGGTCTTTAACAGAGGGTCTGTTTTTTTATTTTGAATAATTTTTTTAATGTCACTGTTTTTTAAAAAAGAATCGATACCCACTGCATCTCTTTTGGAAATTTCATCTATGTATTGTATGATTTCAATCTGTTTATTGCTTGAGGCTTTGATGGTTGAAAAAATCTTTAAAAAACAGGTTACTGTTTCCTGGTTAAAGGGCAAAAACCTTACGGCAGTTTTAAAGGATATCCTTCCCTTGTGAATTAGCTTTAGAGCTGGGTCAGGCAGTTTGGCAATATTTAACAACTTTTTTATATAGTGAGGATTGAGCGCCATATTGAATACAGCCGCAGATTTTTGTGCCATCTGTTTTACATCAAGAAATTTAATCAGGCGGTTGACGCTAAAAATCAGTTCAGCCTGGCTTAACTGCCTTTTAAAGGAGAGAGCTGTTATTGATTTTAAAAGACATTGATACTCATCTGCATCTGATTGGGTTATATTTGCAGATATGGAATTTTCTTTGTTAAGAAGAGATGCTTTTATCCTGTTAAATCCCGATATAATAACATACTTTTTGTTGAATGGCATGACCAGAGGAGGATTGATCATGCCGGTTTCTTTTATGGATTGTGCAAGAAATTCAATAGGCTCGTGGGAAAAGGATATTTTATAACGCTGATCCGTTAGATCAATGTCACAAATATCTATTTTGCACAATTTTTCAGACATCATTACCTGTTAAGCGTTTATATATTTCTTTATAGGTGCTGGAAGTCCTCTCAATAAGTTCTTGTGGTAATTTTGGGCCTGGAAACGTTTTATCCCAGCCTGATTCAGTGAGCCAGTCTCGAACATGCTGTTTGTCAAAACTGTTTTGACTTCTGCCGGGTTCATATTCACTCAATGGCCAGAATCTTGAAGAATCAGGAGTGAGAATTTCATCAATGAGTATTATCTCACCATCAAGCATGCCAAATTCAAACTTGGTGTCAGCAATGATAATCCCTTTGGAAAAAGCAAATTCAGAACCTTTATTATAAAGGTCAAGACTTATTGTTTTTAGTTTTTCAGCCATTTCAAGGCCTGTAATCTTAGCCGCTTCTTCAAAACTGATGTTGATATCATGATCCCCGACCTCAGCTTTTGTTGATGGTGTAAAAAGTGGTTCTGCAAGCTTGTCTGACTCTTTTAATCCTTCAGGCAGTTTTATACCGCACACATGCCCCTCTTTCTGATATGATTTCCAGCCGGAACCCGTGATATATCCCCTTACAATGCATTCGATTGAAAGAGGTTCTGCTTTTTTGACAAGCATGCTTCGTTTATCCAGCGCATTTGCGTACTTCCGATACTCTTTAGGATACTCATTAACATCCGTCGTAATTATATGGTTTTTGACGATACTCTCCATCTGCTTGAACCAGAACACAGATATCTGATTTAAGACTTTTCCTTTATCAGGAATAATATCCGGTAAAACGACATCAAAGGCTGAAATCCTGTCAGTCGTTACCATCAACAGGGAATCACCTGTATCAAATATATCTCTGACCTTGCCCTGTCTTACCAGTGATAAATCATCAAATTGAGTTTTGGGAATAGAAGTCATATTCATCTCCTTTATGTT
>CAYZCC010000303.1:0-1689 GCA_964476805.1 uncultured Desulfobacula sp. | reverse complement strand
GCGATAAGAAATGCTTATTCACTTGACGTCTGCCTGCCATTGATTAATAATAAAAAGCCAAATAAAATATAGTTTAAAATCATTGCTGTAAAACATAAAGAATTTGATAAAGAAGTTAAAATGGATTTTGATATTTTCCAAAAGATGGGAAAAAAAGAGCTTCGGGATTATATAAAATTTCTTCTCTGGAACTACAGAGTTATGGATGCTTTCTGGTTTATCAAGATCAGTGAAAATTTCGATCAACCCACCGCTGAAAAGATCAATGAACAGGTCTGGGGAAAGGTGGCAGGATATGCTGCCAGCGACCTTAAGGAGAAATTCAATATCACAGAAACCGGATTAAAGGGTTTTGTAAAGGCGTTGAAATTTTTTCCATGGTGTATTCTTGTGGGGTATGATTTTCAGGAAAAAAAGGATCAGGTGATAATTACTGTTCCCTCGTGCCCTGCCCAGGAAGCCCGTCTCAAGCGTGGACAGACAGAGTATGTATGCAAGCATATGCATAAAAAAGAGTTTGAAAGTTTTGCAAAAGTCATTGATGACCGAATTCAGGTAAAGTGTGTATTTGCACCTCCTGACCCACATCCCACGGACCTGTTCTGCAAATGGCAATTTGTAGTAAAATAGTCAGAAAACCTCTTTAAAGCACCTGATAAACTGTTATTCATTTCAAAAAGGCAATACCATGTCTAAAGTAAAACAATCCATTCATATTCTACCCCATGGAAGGGAGATAAAAACAAGTTCAAGCCAGAGCCTGCTTGAAACCCTTATGCACAAGAGCATATTCTTGAAATCAGACTGCGGTGGGAAAGGTACCTGCGGAAAGTGTAAGGTGTGGAAAATATCAAATGACGGCGCTTCTGAAAAAATTAAATCCTGCATGTACAGAGTGACTGAAGATGTTTCCATTAAAATACCAGAATCAGCCATGTTTTCATCCCATATCATAAACAAGGCAGACGTATCTTTTCCTGACATTTTTAAAAATAAATTTAAAAGGATGTGTGTCAATCGTGTAAACAAATTCGGCATTGCTGTGGATTTAGGAACTACGACCATTGCGGTTTATCTTTGCAATACTTCCAAAGGAGAGATCATCTCTTCTCTTGCAGTGAAAAATCCTCAGGCCATATACGGCGATGATGTCATGAGCAGAATCGGGATCATAGGCCAGGATCATGAAAACCTTGGTAAACTGCAGAAACTGGTTGTTAAAAGCATTGAGTGGGGTATCAAAAAGCTGTTATCAGCTTATCCTATTAATGATGAAGTTTCCCTCTCCTCGATGGTTGTGGCTGGCAATCCAACAATGATTCATATCCTGGCTGGGATTGATCCTGGACCCATTGGCATCTCACCCTATCAACCTGCATTTTATGATGCAAAACTGATTAATTTAGATACCCTGGGATTCAGCATGAACGATTTCCAACTCCAGACACTGCCACAGATATCAGGGTTTATTGGAAGCGACATCCTCAGTGCAGCCATTGCAGCTGATCTTGAAAACAAACCCGATGGAACGCTCCTGTTGGATTTAGGGACGAACGGAGAGCTGATGTTAAAGGCAGATGGAAAATTATATGCGACGTCGTGTGCAATCGGCCCTGCTTTTGAAGGGGCTTCACTCTCCTGTGGCATGCAGGCTGTTCCAGGGGCGGTTAAAAGTGTCCAGATAAAAAA
>CAYZCC010000302.1:1367-1701 GCA_964476805.1 uncultured Desulfobacula sp. | reverse complement strand
TCAAGAATTTCAGAAAATTCATCGTCCACCCACCGGGTCTCATTCCAGGCGACTGGTTTTCCTTTTTCATCGGCTTTGTATGCCAGGTTAAACACCATGGTGCCAAGGGGACGATGGTTCCAGGGGGTTATCCCTAAATCTACTTCTGTCCATTTTTCCCAGTACTGACTATTTGGCATGGTCTGAAGGTTGATCTTAAATCCGCCTGCCAGAGCATCCTGTTTTAGGACCTCAGCATACCGGACCACATCCGGCCATCCTGATCCCACAGCCATATTAACTTCGACCCCTTTGGGATATCCCGCTTCAGCCAGTAGTTTTTTCGAGGCTGCTG
>CAYZCC010000302.1:0-1357 GCA_964476805.1 uncultured Desulfobacula sp. | reverse complement strand
ATCATATTTCGGGGTTTTTGTTTCACAATATTCCGGGTGCAGCTGGTAAACGTGGAAGTCCTGTCCTTCAAGACCCTGTCCCATGTATGCCAGCGCCAGAAGTTTTTCATGGTTGTGGCACTTTTTCAAAGCAAGCCGGATCTTTTCATTGTCCCAGGGCTTCATGTCTACACGCATTCTAAGAACACGGGTGGATGCAGTGGGAGCAGACAAGATATTAACTGAACTGTCATCCTTCAGCGCCCTGTAAATATCTGTACCACCTCTATCAGACATATCCATGGAATCAATATCTTTACTCTTGATAGCTGAAATCATCGGTGCGTTTTCAGACCCCATGTCAATAAATTTTATGGCATCAAGATAGGGCAGCGGTTTTCCATCCGCACCTTTTTGCCAGTAATCACTACGGGCTTTGACAACGGCAAGTTCACCTTCCCTGTAACTTTCAAGTGTAAAAGGGCCGGTTCCATGGGGAACCTTGACAAAATCACCTTCAAACGTTTTATGGTTAAAAATTACGGCCGGATAATGGAACAGGTGCTCGGCAACTGCGATTTCAGGTATTTTAAGATGAAGTTTAATCTGGTGAGCATTTATTTTTTCTATACCACTTGAATCTATATATCCACCAATCATCCCTTTCATGGATGAACCAACGGTTTCATCAAGCCACTGGTTAAATGTAAAAATAACATCATCCGCAGTAAAGGCATCTCCGTTATGGAACGTCACTCCTTTTCTGATATTGAGTGTCCATGTTTTCAGATCCTCACTGGCATGCCAGTTTTCAAGCAGATAAGGATGGGTAATGTTGTTGCCGTCGGTCAGTGTCAAGTATTCAGCTACCTGTCGGATAATATTGCTGCCTGAGACCCATGATAAGGTTGAAGGATGTGTGATTTTCTGTAATGTTGTACCTACTTTCAATGTACCGCCCCGTTTAATATTCCCGGCAAAGGCTTTCAAAGGCCATGCAAGACCGGCCATCTGGGTGGCGGTATAGGCTGAGACCCCCAAAAGGGTTGACATTCGTAGAAATTCCCTCCGACTCATTTTGCCTTTTTCCATGTCACTTTTAAGATCATTTACTGCTGGATGAATTTTGTTACTCATTCTTTCCTCCCTTTTGAATATATTAAAATTAATAAATGCTCATGCTACATACCTAAGTAGAAATATTCAGCGTGAGCGATGTTTTTTTCGAATAAGCTCTCCTTGTTTCTGTTTAACCAATAACTGAGAAACTTGAATTTTGATTGATCTCCCTGTTTCGGCTGAAAAATTCGATGTCCAGAGTTTGTTTGATGTATTTTGTTTTGTTATTTAAAAAGTAATTTTTCATTTATTAATCATT
>CAYZCC010000301.1:0-1714 GCA_964476805.1 uncultured Desulfobacula sp. | reverse complement strand
TTTGCCAAATGGAAGATCCATACAGGCCAAGGGGATTATACCTGATATTGAAGTCGCGTATGGGATCCTTGAAAAAAAAGAGGAAAACGTATCTGTATTTGACAGAATGATTCAAGGGAAGGATTTGAAAAACAGCGTAGCACCTGAAAATACAAAAGAGTCAGAAAAATTTGAAAAAAAACGACGGAAGCATTCAGGAAGACTTGACACCAGCCAGCTAAAACATGATGCACAGGTAAAAAGAGCCCTTGATATTCTGATCAGCTATGGAGTGTTCAGAAAATAAAATGGCAGCCAAGAAAAAAACAAAGAAAAACATCAGAAAAAAAAAGATAACCAGAAAATCTAAAAAACAGAAAAAGATTCAGAAACCGCCCCTTCTAAATGAATTCAAAAAAATTTTTGTGGGAATCGCCATACTTGTATCTTTCTGTCTAACTGCGGCGATGATCGCTGATATCTTCTTTAAGTCGGAAAGGGGGGTTGAAGATAGAAAAGATCATGTAATCACCAGAGAAAAACAGGATGAACAACACGATAAACAACACGATAAACAAAAAACCCAGCCTGTCCAGGAAGATATCAGTGAAAAAAAAAATATAAAAACAGCTTCCGGATTAAAGAAAAAGGCGGAAAATATTATTGATTACGAAGTGTTTGAAGATGTTGATCAGACAATCATAGAAAAAAAAACAACCCGACCTGGAAAAGGCCACAGGCCGGAAATTGCAATTATTATTGACGATATCGGTTATGATAAAAAAACAGCACTGGCGCTGAGTGACCTGGATTCAAATATTACTTTCTCTGTATTACCATTTGCGCCATTTGGGAAAGAGATCTCAAAACAACTGCATGCAAAAGGGTCGCAATTAATGCTCCATCTTCCCATGGAGCCTTTTGAATATCCCGATATTAATCCAGGCCCGGGTGCGATTCTATCTTCCATGTCCCCTGATATCCTCTTAAATCAGTTAAAAACAAATATGAAAGAAGTTCCAAATATTGTTGGAGTAAATAACCATATGGGCTCAAAATTAACGACCCGTTCTGATCAGATGAACCAGATTTTCACCATCTTAAAAAAAAAGAACCTCTTTTTTATTGACTCGAGAACGGCACTAAAATCTCAGTGTAAAGCGTCAGCAAGACTTTTAAAACTCAGGTTCGGTCAAAGAGATATTTTTCTGGATAATTATCAAAACCAAGCGTATATTGCAGGGCAATTTGAAAAACTTAAGGCGCTGGCAGTAAAACACGGATCTGCCATCGGTATAGGGCATCCATATGAGGCGACTTTGCATACCCTGTCAAAGGAGCTGCCAAAGCTGAAAAAAAAAATTAACATTGTCCGGGCAGACAAACTGGTTTCCATTCCAGGATAACAGATAAATAAAACACACCAACACCCGCCTTTGCAGTATTTAAATGTTAGAACAAAATGACCGTGCCTTTGACGTTATGGTAAATATTCAGGGTTTATATTGTTTCAGATGGTATCGTGTGATAATTTGAAAACACTTTAAATGAACAATTTAAATAACAGGTACATGGAGATGGAAGTACAATTTCTTGGCCAGACATTGAAGAACTCAATGGTTCTTGCTTCAGGAGTTCTCGGCAACAGTAAGGATATCCTTGAAAGAGTCCACGAGAACGGCTGTGGTCTTGTCACCATGAAATCCATTGGTCCTGAACCCAGAGACGGACATAA
>CAYZCC010000300.1:1435-1731 GCA_964476805.1 uncultured Desulfobacula sp. | reverse complement strand
GATGTGACCGATCGGATTCATTCCCAGAAAGCCCTGTTTTTATCAGAGGAGATGTTTTCCAAAGCATTCCATTCCAGCCCCAGTGGAATGTTTTTGGTCAACCTCGAAACCGGCAGGATGATCAATGTTAATGAAAGTTTTTTGAAATTTACCGGTTATGACTCAGAAACGGTTCTGGGAAAAAGGATGATAGGACTTGAATTTTTCAGGAACAAAAAAGAGGGCAAAAGGCTGCTTAAATTATTCAAGGAACAAAAAAGTCTTCGAAATCATGAAATTGAATTCTGCAAAACCTC
>CAYZCC010000300.1:0-1425 GCA_964476805.1 uncultured Desulfobacula sp. | reverse complement strand
GCCAGGGAGTTATTTCAGCCGAGGTCTTGGAAATATGGGAGGGAGTTTGCATTCTTGTTTCTCTGGAAGATCATACAAAAGCTAGGCAGCTTGAGAGACAATTTCTTGAAATGAGCGAACGGGCGAGGCAGAAAATCGCTTTTGATCTTCATGATGATCTGTGTCCGCAGCTCATTGGTATTAGGGCCCTGGTTGAAATATTAAAACAAAGGTTGAAGAAAGAATTGCCGGAAGCAGCAGATTCTGCTGATAAGATACAGATGCTGATCAAGGAATCGATACAGAAAACCAGGCTCATGTCGAGGGGGCTATGCTCTGTGGATATCGTCAACTACGGGTTTGACTCCTCTTTATCAGAACTGGTGGGATATGTGGAAGATGTGTTTGGCATCATCTGTTATCTGGACTGTGATGAATCAAACCCGTTTACTGACAATACTACAGCGGCTCACGCCTATTACATAGCCCATGAGGCGCTTCACAATGCCATCAAACATGCAGATGCAAAAAATATTTTCATTCGGTTTTCCACTAAAAACAACAAAAGCACATTAATTGTCAGGGATGACGGGAAAGGGATTTCCCATCCTGTGAATGGAAACGGAATGGGGTTGAAAATTATGAATTATAGGGCAAGGAGAATAAATGCCTCTTTGGAAATAAAAGATTGTCCAAAAGGCGGCACAATGGTTTTGTTTGAAATGGAAAATGATATTGAAAAAACGTAATAAGGATTGGTTTTCATCATGGACACTAAAAGGAAAATTTTGATTGTAGAAGACCATCCCATTTTCAGGATGGGAATGTGTGATTTGATCAACCAGGAAAAAGACATGATTGTCTGCGGAAGTGCCGATGATGTTTCTACAGCAAAGAAACTCATAGACTCAGAGCAGCCTGACCTAGTCATACTTGATTTGTCTCTTAAGGACAGCAACGGTATGGAGCTGCTCAAAGAGCTCAATAAGTATTACAAAGACATATTTGTACTGATCCTGTCCATGCATGAAGAATCGCTGCACGCGGAACGATGCCTTCTGGCCGGCGCCATGGGGTATGTCATGAAACACGAGGCTATAGAATCTGTAACCAAGGCTATCAGGCGGATATTTGCAGGGGAAAAATATATCAGCCAACGTATCATGGAAAGTTTGCTAAACAAAATGGGAGGCCAGTCAGTCCAGGGCCAGGAGTCTCCAGTACAGTTCCTGACAGACCGCGAGTTTGAAATTTTTCAGCTTATCGGAAAAGGGTTTTCATCCGGACAGATTGCCACTCAGCTCAATGTAAGCGTCAAAACTATTAGTGCTCACCGAGAGCGCATCAAGCAGAAACTCGGCTTGAAAACTAGTGGAGAAATGGTACGGTATGCTGTTCTCTGGCTGGAAACTGATTTGTTCTAATGCCTCCCCTGAAAAAATGCAT
>CAYZCC010000299.1:0-1737 GCA_964476805.1 uncultured Desulfobacula sp. | reverse complement strand
AGATATCACCGTATCCAACAGTGGTGCTGGTGACAACACTCCACCAGAGGGCATTCCAGAAGCTCTTTAAAGAAGTCCCGGCAGGCTCTACAATGGAGATCACCACACTTGTAAAAAGCATGAGGGTCAGATAGGCAAGAACCAGAAACAGCCCTTTTCTTTTTTTAGTTTCTTTTATGAAGGTTTTTATAAAATTTATCATATTTATTCAATGGGTTGTTTTGGCACAGTCAGCGTATCAAGATTAAAGCCATATTAAAATGAAAGAATAAATTTTTCCACTATTTTTTTTCTTGATATGCCAATGTATTCCGTGGATCTGATTAACTCATCTGTCCATTCTTCAGGTCTTCTGAGAGCAACATTATGCACTCTGATTATGTATATTTTTGCAAAGGTTTTTTATTGTAAATTTTCCCAGGAATTGATATTAAAATATAAAATTTATGAGGAGGTATCAAAAAAACATGAAAAAATTGCTTTTCACTATAATCGTGTTTATTATCGCAATCTGTCTGTTTCCCATATCCAGCTTTGCACTAACAGGCTATGTCTCAGATATGCTGCTGTTAACATTCAGACAGGGGCCTGGCAACTCTTATACGGTTATAAAGACTCTGAAAAGCAATACACCGGTTAAAATTCTTGAAGAACAAAATGGATTTTATAAAGTTGAACTGACATCCCAGGAAACCGGATGGGTAAATAAAAAATACATTATATTCACCTCGCCCAAAACTATGAAAATCAATGAATTAAAAAAAGAGAATGAAAATCTTTCAGATAAAATAGTAACATTAGAATCAAACATAAAAAAACTTCAAGAGAGGATCTCATTTTTAAAACAGGATTATTCAAAAGATAAGGAAACACTTGAAGAATCATTAAACAGAGCTCTTGAAGAGAAAAACAAGACGACCACTCTGCTTTCTGACACAAAAAAAAAATATGATACTCTTGACTATCAATCCAAAAATATACAGAAAATTATAAAAGAGAATACGCATCTTAAAGAGCAGATCCAAGAGCTGTCAGTAGACCTCGCAACTATAGAGGACAAGAATAAAAACCTTTTAAAAACCGGTATGATAAAGTGGTTTCTGACGGGCTCCGGAGTTCTGCTGTTCGGTTGGATTATCGGGCAGAGTGTATCATCTAAAAAGCGGCACACGTCATCACTTTTGAGATAAAAACTGGGGTTAAACCCTTCTCTGCCATTGTCTCTACTTTGGGAAAACAGCTCCTTTGTCTCTACTTTGGGAAAACAGCTCCTTTGTCTGCACTTGAGACAATTTTTGCATACCTTCCAAGACAGCCCGTATTAATTTTAGGGGTAAATTCAGAAAGTTTACTGATGCGGTTTTTAATCTCCTGATCAGAGAGTTTTACAGTAATCTTTTTTTCAGGAATATTAATTTCAATAATATCTCCATCATTTATTGCTGCAATAGGGCCTTTTGCAGCAGCTTCAGGGGAGATATGACCTATTGCTGCCCCCTGTGTGGCTCCGGAAAATCTTCCATCGGTAATCAAAGCCACATCTCTGTCCATTCCTGTTCCAACAACTGCAGATGTGGCAGCTAACATCTCCTGCATTCCAGGCCCCCCTCTTGGACCTTCATACCGTATTACTATTACAGAGCCTTTCTTGATTTTTCCATCGATTATTGCTTTCGTGGCCTGCACTTCACTGTTAAAAACAGCAGCAGGGCCAGCGTGTTTCATCATATCATCAGA
>CAYZCC010000298.1:0-1765 GCA_964476805.1 uncultured Desulfobacula sp. | reverse complement strand
ACTGCTATTAATGTGGGCTTAAATTGTGTCGGACCTGTTATTCCAGTTGCAAGGTGTGTCGGCCGAAAAAAAGCATTGGAACTTCTGCTGTATGGAAAATTGATAAAAGCACCAGAAGCCCTCTCACTTGGATTGATAAATAAAATTGTACCAGAGGATGAACTTGAATCTGAGGCCATTTTGTGGGCAAAAGAGCTGGCTCAAAAAAGCCCTGTTGCCATTCAGATTGCAAAAACCGCCTTTTACCATTCAGAAGATATGAATTATGAAGATCAGTTTGCCCACATGAATGAATCATTTGCCAGATTGTGTACCACGGATGATGCAAAAGAGGGTGTGAATGCTTTCTTGGAAAAACGCAATCCTGTCTGGCAGGAAAAGTAAATAGTGCTTGAACGAAAACGATGGTTAAAAAATCAACTCCGCTTTATCCACTGATTATGCACAACAACTGAAAATAAGGTATCCTGACAATTTAAAACCGCTTTTATTTCAAGACTGCCACTGCATATCAAACCGCAAGCTCCACACCGCTATAATTTATAAATTTCAGTTTGAAACCTATGTATAATTGAAAAAAATTAATGTTTTTTTTAAAAAAAAATATTTTTTTACTTGACAGAATTGCTATTTTTCGTAAAAGTGTGGGGCATAGTGGTGGAAAGTGGATATAGTATAATTTTAACCAAGGCTTAAAAATGTTTCGATCAAGCTCCTTTCATACGATTGATGCCAAAGGCAGGATTATTGTACCCTCGAGGTTCAGGAATGTCCTCAAATCAGATAAAATTTACGGTGTCATGATCTCCAACAAGGATGAATGCCTGTACGCTTATACTTTCAGTGAATGGGAAAAGGTTGAGAGCAAAATTTTATCAACCAGAACCAATGCCATGGCCGATTTTAGAAGATTTTTCCTTGGCAACTCCTGTGAATGCATATGTGACAGGCAGGATCGCATACTGATTCCGAAAACTCTAAGAGAGTATGCGAACCTTGAAAAAGATATTGTCCTTGTCGGCAACCTGGATCGATTTGAAATCTGGGACAGGGAACAGTGGGATAAAATCAATAAGAAAATGGAGCAAAAACTTAAAAAAAAGGAAGTAAAAGAAGAAATAGCTTCCCTGGGACTGTAGTACAATGGGATTTGAGCACAGGTCTGTAATGCCTGAAGAGATGCGTGAGTATCAGAACCTTAAACCCGGAAACATTTGTGTTGACTGTACTCTGGGTGGTGCAGGGCATGCAGCAGAAACAATACAGCATATACTTCCCGATGGCATACTCTTTGGTATTGATCAGGATATAGATGCCATTACCCATGCAAAAAAAATCCTGGTTCCATTTAAAAACAATGTCCGCCTGTTTCACAATAATTTCACAAATCTCCCAGCAATATTGCATTCAAATGGGATTGAACGGGTAAATTCAATAGTTCTTGACCTTGGTTTCTCTTTGAACCAGCTGAGAAATGCGGGGCGGGGTTTCAGCTTCAATGTGGATGAGCCTCTGGATATGCGCATGGATATTCGAAATGAGCTGACCGCTTCAAAAATAGTGAATTCATACAGCGAAAATGAACTGACAGAACTTTTTTTTAAATTTGGCGAAGAGAAATTTTCAAAACGGGTGGCAAAAAGAGTTGTGGAAACAAGAAAAAAGAAAAATATCAATACAAGCCTGGAACTTGCACAAATAATTAAAAAAGCCATTCCAGCAAAAAATGTATTCAGCCAGCGCATTCATCCGGCAACAAGGATAT
>CAYZCC010000297.1:1499-1770 GCA_964476805.1 uncultured Desulfobacula sp. | reverse complement strand
CAGTATGTTACGACCCAAAAATTGCCAAAATCGGACTTTTTACAGGTTCATCAAGTATAGAAGATTTAAATTATGAAATTTGAGATTTTTAATCCAGAGAAAACTTTTTAATATAATATGCAGAAAGTTTATATCATAACCGGGCTTTCCGGATCTGGAAAAACCACAGCAATCCAGGCATTTGAAGATGCTTCATACTATTGTGTGGACAATATGCCAATGGAGCTTCTGCCCAGATTTCTGGAACTGCCTCTAAAGGAAAACCCGGGCA
>CAYZCC010000297.1:0-1489 GCA_964476805.1 uncultured Desulfobacula sp. | reverse complement strand
CAAAGGATTTACCTTTGTAATGGATATGAGAAGTGAAAATTTTATTGAAAATTATCCAACAGTCATCTGTTCAATTGAGGCCATGGGCATAAACATAGAGATCATATTTCTTGAAGCAGATATTGATACCCTGGTGAAACGATTCAGCCAGACCAAACGGCAGCATCCTGTTACAAGTCAGAGAAGTTTACTGGAAAGTATCCAGTTTGAAAAAAAAATAATGCACCCCATAAAGCAGACCGCTCACCACAATATGGATACCAGCAGAAGTAATGTTCATGAACTCAAATCCAGAATTCTAAGCCTTATTCACGGCACAGACAAATCATACAGCCTGACAAAAATAAATGTGGTCTCTTTTGGATTTAAATATGGCATTCCAAATGATGCAGATCTTGTCATGGATATGAGATTTCTGGCAAACCCCTATTTTGAACCAAAACTTAAAAATCTTGATGGTGAATCACACGCTGTGAAACAGTTTATATTTTCCAACCCGGAGACAAAAAGTTTTCTTGAAAAATATTTAGACCTTCTTGACTATTTAATCCCTCTTTACAAAAGAGAGAATAAAGCGTATCTGACATTTGCCATCGGCTGTACCGGAGGCAGACACAGAAGCGTAGCAATTGCAAGAAATATCTTTGAACATCTTAACAAAAAAGGACTCCATCCAGGTCTTATTCACAGGGATATTGACAGGGATACAAAACAGACATGATAGGAATACTCTTAGTCACACACGCAAATCTTGGAAGTGCTTTGATTGAAACAGCAGAACTGATCCTTGAAGGAAGCCGGGAAAACATCGGTTTTGTTTCAATTAACATCCAGAAAAAACCGGAGCGTTTGAGAAAGAAAATAAAAAAAGGAATTTCAAAAGTCAAAACGGACGATGGCATTCTTATATTAACAGATATGTTTGGGGGAACCCCTTCCAATCTAAGCTACTCTTTTCTGGAGGAAGGCAAAGTGGAAGTAATATCCGGTGTCAATCTTCCCATACTTTTAAAAGCCATTAACTTGAGGGAAAGAATGGATATGGACGACTTGACCTCATCTCTTATTAAAAATGGAAGACGAAGCATCTCTCTTGCCAGCGGCATTCTAAAAGGGGAAAAGAGAGCATAAATTTTTAACAGACCGCCATACAGTTAAGATGGAGGTCACACTCAGACAATGAAAGAATTAAAGCGGATCATATGTTCTTTCATAATAAAAACAGGAGGTAATCAATGAGTATCAAATTAGGTATTAACGGGTTCGGAAGAATCGGAAGAATGATTTTCCGTTCCGCATTAAACAACCCTGAAGTTGAAGTAACAGCCATCAATGATCTTACAGATACAAGGACGACGGCCCATCTTCTTGAATATGACTCTGTTCATGGTTTGCTTAAGGTTTCTGCCACGTCAGACAAAGAGGGCATAAATATTGACGGAAAATCAGTAAAAAAATTCTCTTTTAAAGATCCTGCTCAAATCCCGTG
>CAYZCC010000296.1:0-1777 GCA_964476805.1 uncultured Desulfobacula sp. | reverse complement strand
GCAGATGTGGATATTGTGTGTGAGTGCACCGGTCTTTTCAGGGATCATGAAAATGCTTCCAAACATTTTGAAGGAGGCGCTGGAAAAGTTCTTATTTCCGCGCCGGCAGGGGATCCGGATATCACCATTGTCATGGGAGTCAATGATGATATGTATAATCCTTCATCCCACAATATAATTTCCAATGCCTCCTGCACAACCAACTGCCTGGCACCCGTTGCCAAGGTTATACTTGATAATTTCGGTATTGTTTCAGGAATGATGACCACTATTCATGCTTATACAGGGGATCAGCGCATACTGGATTTTCCACACAAGGATTTAAGAAGGGCAAGAGCAGCCGGCTTGTCCATGATTCCAACCACAACAGGAGCAGCCAAGGCGGTAGCGCTTGTGCTTCCGGAACTTAAAGGTAAACTCAATGGATTGTCTGTGCGGGTGCCAACGCCCAATGTATCCATGGTGGATTTTGTTGTCACCACTGAAAGTCAGGGCCTTGAAAAAGAGGATATCAACAAAGCACTGGAACTTGCATCCAGAGAGAGCCTAAAAGGCATATTGGGGTATTGTGATATTCCTCTGGTCTCCATTGATTTTAACTCAAATCCCCTCTCTTCAATCGTGGATGCAGACTGCACAGATGTTATCAATGGCAATATGGTTAAAATTTACTCATGGTATGATAATGAGGCAGGGTATTCCAATCGAATGATTGATCTTGCTGTTATGGTGGGCAGCTCCCTTTGACCCATGCACCCTAAAGCGCAGAAACTTAAAAATATTGATTACAGACAACGCATAAAATAAGGATATAAAATATGAACAGAACCCCTTTAATAGCCGGTAACTGGAAAATGTATAAAACAGGCCCTGAAGCTGTGGATACCGCAATCGAACTTGAAAAACTCTGTTGTGATACCGCAGACGTTGAAGTCATGATCGCACCGACATACCTCAGTCTGCCCCTTGTTGCGACCGCCCTGAGAGATTCAGATATAAAGGTGGGTGCGCAGAATCTCCACTTTGAAAAAGAGGGCGCATTCACCGGTGAAGTTTCATCTCATATGATCAAAGCTGCAGGAGCTGAATATGTTCTAATCGGCCACTCAGAAAGGCGGCAGTATTTTGCAGAGAGTGATGTGTCAGTCAACAGCAAAATCAGAGCTGCCGCAGGATCTGGTTTAAAACCTCTATTGTGTATAGGAGAGACTGAAACCCAGAGGAATGAGGAAAAGACATTTTCAATACTTGACAAACAGGTATCGAATGGGTTAAAAGGCTTGCGTTCTGACGAACTTGAAAATCTGGTTCTTGCATATGAACCGGTCTGGGCCATTGGTACAGGAAAGACAGCAAGCGCGGACCAGGTGAATGAAGTTCATCAATATCTGCGTTCTCTGCTTGAGAAACTGTTATCAAAAGATTTTTCAGGAAAAACAAGGATATTGTATGGGGGTTCTGTGAACCCTGACAATGTAAAAGAGTTAATGAGTATCAAGGATGTTGACGGGGCACTTGTTGGCGGAGCCAGTCTTGATGCTGGTAAATTTATTAATATTATCAAATTTAGAGACCTCTGAATAATTATGACAACTATAATGGTCGCGTTGCACGTTACATTTTGTATTTTTTTGATTTTAATTGTACTGCTCCAAAGCGGGAAAGGTGCTGAAATGGGAATCTCCATGGGAGGCGGCTCCGGTCAGACACTTTTTGGTGGTGGAGGCCCTGCAAGCTGGTTGACTAAAATTACAACAGCAGTTGCTGTCCTTTTTAT
>CAYZCC010000295.1:0-1784 GCA_964476805.1 uncultured Desulfobacula sp. | reverse complement strand
TTGGGTAGGAACAATATGGTTTTTTTTCCATCGGTTGTGCACCCAGTAATACTGGTCAGGGTATTTTCTAACCATTGTTTCAATGGCAGAGGTATAATTCTGGGTATTGTTTTCAAGGTCTTTTATCCTGTCCCCGGTTTCCTGTAATTCAATTTCAGATAAAAACTCAATAATAAATTTTCTATTTTTTCTGGCTGTATACATTGGAATAACCGGTGATTGAGTCCGCAAGGCTATGGAAGCCAGACCATTATTTGTACACGCTGGTTTTCCGAAAAAATTTACAAAACTACCCTGGTAATAGCCAACATTCTGATCCAGAAGTATTCCCACCATTCCTCCTTTTTTCAAAATAGCATCTATTTTCCTTGAAGCGCCTTTTTTCGGAATCATCTGGAAACCAAATCTCTGTCTGATTTCAAGAACGAGTCTTTCAAGTGGTTTGAAGTCAAGTTTCCGATAGACTGCATATCCCTTAAACCCTGTCTCCTCAAGAGCAGTAATAAGAAGCTCAAAATTCCCCATATGGCAGGTGACAACTATAACACCCCTGCCTTTTTTATGGGCTTTTTTTACATTCTCAATTCCTTTGATGGTAAAATGTGCCATCAGCTCTTTTTTATCCAGATGGATTGACCAGGCGACTTCAAACAATATGCTGGCAATATTTTTAAAAACTTTCTTACCCAGACTTAAAATCTGATTTGAGGACAACTCTCTGCCATATGCCTGTTCAAGGTTTTTCAGGGTTATATGCCGATGCCGGGCATCAGCATAAAACCATACAATCCCGAGACTGTCTGATAAAAACTGTGCAATACCCATGGGAAGTCGGCCCAGAAGCGAGACAAACAGTTTGATTAACTTGTAAATATTTTCTTCAGTCATGAATTAATATGAGTATTTAAAAAAGATTCAAATTCCATGGAATTTTGAAAGTTAATATCAATTCCTACTACAGCCATATCTGCACTCCACTCAATTCCACGACTGAGTTTAACCCAGTCTTTTTCCGTGGTGACAATCATATCAGCTTTTAAACGCTCTATTTTTTCTTGTATCATCTGAATATCTGAGTTCTTATATCTGAAATGGTCTTTAAATTCAAGATGCGCCAGTATGGAACACCCAATTTTGTGCACCTCTTCTGCAAAAGTACTGTTGTTGGCAATACCTGAAAACAAAACCGCTTTTCTATCCTTCAGTATATTCAGGCTCGTTATGCGGTTTTGTATCTTGGAGTTATAATGTGAATTGTTTTGTGATGGAATAAATTTAAAAAGAGTTGGAGAGTGAAATGATTTAAAAAAGGGGGTCTCTGGATATTGTCTCATGAGGTCAAAAGCCTCTCTGTAGTTTGCTGTTCTGCCACTATCTGTTTTTTCCGGACTTCTTGTGAAAATCACTGCATGGACAGGTTTTTTTGACATGGCCGGGGTCTCACGCAGCCTTCCAGCCGGCAGCATTTTCCCGTTCCCAAGGGGCCGGTCATGGTCAAACAGAAGTATATTCATATCTCTATTCACCTTTAAGTGCTGAAATCCGTCATCAAGAATTATCACATCGGGATTCGACTCTCTGACTGCCAGCATACCTGCCTTGTATCTGTCTTTTCCTGTTACAACAGGGAAGGTTTTTCTTCTGGCCATCATATAGGGTTCATCTCCTGCAGTATCAGAAGAGAGGAAAACAGTTTTAGCATCACCCACAACTTTTGTTCTGTTTTCAAGCGTGCCTTTGTAACCTCTGGAGATGATAGCAGGTTTTTTCCCCATTTCTTTTAA
>CAYZCC010000294.1:1136-1825 GCA_964476805.1 uncultured Desulfobacula sp. | reverse complement strand
CGGAACAATGGCTTTTATCAAAGCTTCAGGATCAGGATCATCAAACACCACCACATGATCAATACAGGAGAGGGCAGCAACAACCATCACCCTGTGATCCTGGCTTAAAACAGGACGTTTTTCCCCTTTGATGAGTTTTACAGAAGCGTCGGAATTCAACCCGAGGATCAGTATATCACCAAGCCCTGCAGCATGGGTCAAATACTTAACATGACCCGCATGAAGGATATCAAAACATCCATTGGTAAATACGATAGTTTTTTTGGCATCCCTGTATTTTTTTGACAACACCTCTATTTCATACCGGGTTACAATTTTATCCATATTGATCATCTCTTCTGTCGAACAGGCCCAAACCATTTATTTTTAAGAGTCCTGATCTTAATTAGCAATTCTATTTAAATTATAAAAATGTATGAAACCATACACTTTTCAATCATATAATTTCACTGTTTTATCGTCAATATATTTATCTTTAATCATGATATTACACTCTATTATTATTTTTATAAACAAGCTTGACACAGAGGGCTTGAACCCCTATATATCAGAGAAGTTGTCCCTGATGAGAAAGCATTTTCCGGATTTACATTTAAAATCCAGGCAAATATAGATCCTGGAGAGGAGAAAAAAAAGTGACACAAGAACGGATTTATAACTTCAATGCAGGACCTGCTGCATTACCTTTG
>CAYZCC010000294.1:0-1126 GCA_964476805.1 uncultured Desulfobacula sp. | reverse complement strand
TACCTTTGAAGGTTTTACAGGAGATAAGAGCTTCTTTTTTAAATTTTGACGACTCGGGTATGTCAGTGACTGAAATAAGTCACAGATCTTCATATTTTGATAATGTAATAAATGATGCGGTTGCCCGTGCAAAAAGACTTTTAAAACTGGATGACAGATTTCATGTCCTTTTTCTGCAAGGTGGCGCTTCCCTCCAGTTTGCCATGGTTCCAATGAATTTTCTCTCCAGAAATGATACGGCTGATTATGTAAATACAGGGACATGGTCAACCAAGGCCATCGCTGAAACAAAAATTCAAAATAAAAATTACAGGGTTGCTGCTTCATCTGAAGATAAAAATTTTTCCTATATTCCAAAAAACATTCAATTTTCAGAAGATGCAAAATATGTTCATCTAACATCCAATAATACCATAAAAGGCACACAGTTCCATGAAATTCCCGACACAAATGGTGTTCCAATTATCTGTGACATGTCTTCTGATATTTTTTCACGCCCCCTGGACATGGAAAAATTTGGAATGATCTATGCCGGCGCACAGAAAAATTTAGGCCCGTCAGGAACCTGCCTGGTGATTATAAGGCAGGACATGCTTGATATGGCAAATGATGACCTGCCCACCATGCTGAAATATTCAACATTTTCATCTAAGAACTCCATGTTTAATACACCCCCATGCTTTGGTATTTATACAATTGATCTTGTATTAAAATGGATAGAGGAGGAGATGGGGGGGCTTGAAAAGATTGAAGAGTATAACAGAAACAAGGCCGCCCTCTTATATGATTTCATGGATTCAACCTCTTTTTATACGGCAACAGCAAAAAAGGATTCACGATCCTTAATGAATGTAACCTTCAGGCTTCCCACAGAAGATCAGGAAAAACTGTTTGTGGCAAAAGCCATGGAAAATGGATTCAGCGGTTTAAAAGGCCACAGATCTGTCGGCGGATGCCGGGCATCAATCTATAATGCAGCGACCATGGAGAGCATAAAAGCTTTGACAAAATTTATGGAAACATTTGCAAAGGAGTACAGATAATGAAAGTTCTTGTCAGTGATGCAATGGGTGAACCCGGTCTGGAAATTTTTGAAAAGCAGGAAGGAATTGAACTTGATGTAAAA
>CAYZCC010000293.1:0-1840 GCA_964476805.1 uncultured Desulfobacula sp. | reverse complement strand
TAACCTCACCCTCCAATTTTTTACCCTCTTTGCCAAGTTCTCTGAAACCACCTGCAATAATGACTGCACCGCTGACCTTTTTCTCTCCGCATTTCCTCAAAATAGAAGGAATTGTTCCTGCCGGAGTTGTAATCAAAGCAAGATCGACATCCCCTTCAATCTGTGTTATATCCTGATAACACTTCAGACCTAAGATCCTCTCCTCTTTTGGATTTACAGGATATATTTCACCCTCATAACCATCAGCCTTCAAGGTCTTAATTGCCTGATACCCTCTTTTGATCTTATTTCTTGAGGCGCCTATAATTGCAACTGATTTTGCATCAAGTACGTTATCTAACATTTTATTTTCCTTATTTTTTTCTCTGCTCAAAATCATCAAGAGATTCTTCTCTCTCCTTAGTCGAGACACAGGCAAGACAGGCTTCTATTTCATAATCCATCAATGCGTCAAGACTGCATTCTCCCTGGGCCATAAAAAATCCTTTTTTAATCTCTTTTAAAGAAAAAGCTGAATTGGCCACTATTTTTTCAGCCATGGCACAGGATTCATCCATAAGATCATCAAGGGGTACTGCCTTGTTGACAAGCCCTATTCTCTCAGCTTCTTCACCTGTAATATTTTCTGCTGTAAACAAAAGCTCTTTTGCCTTGCCAGGTCCCACAAGATCCTGAACAAGCCTGAAAGCACCTCCTGTTACAGATGAAGTCACCCGTGCTTCCGGAGAACCAATCAGTGCCTCTTTTGCTGCAATTCTGATATCACAGGCAAGTGCAAGCTCATATCCTGAGCCCAGCGCGTATCCGTTTATGGCGGCAATGGTCGGTTTTTCAAATTTTTTAATCTTTCTTGATGCCTCCTGAAGCGACTCAAGATATATTCTGTAATCTTCAATGCTTCTCCCCTTGGAATCCTTAAGATCTGCCCCTGTTGAAAAAGCCCTGCCCTCTCCTGTAAAAATCAAAACTTTAATCCTGTTGTCCTGCTTTGCATCTTCAAGGATATCCTGCATCTCTATCCACAACTGCCGGTTCATGGCATTGAGCACTTTGGGGCGGTTCAGTTTTATAAGGCCAATTTGATCCTGTTTTTCATAAATTATGCATTCATAGTTCATTTAAGTTCACCTAAAAAATTATTATCCTTTTTAAAATTTTGATCCATCACATCATCCGTCTTGTGATCCATCTCATAAATAATAACAGTAATAACAGCAATCTAAATAACAGCAATCTCCGCAATCTAAAAGCAATTCTAACAGCACTTCTAACAGCAATCTCCGCAATCTAACAGCAATTCTAACAACAATTCTAACAGCAATTCTAACAGCAATTCTAATAACAGAAATCTTCATGCCATACAAAGTTTTTCAGCATATACCAGATTAGGCGTGGTAAATCCACAATAAATTGAATTATTTCATCAACTATTTTCCATTCGCCTTTTTCGAGCTTCCCGTAAAATGCTGACTGGATATTTGGTATAGGAGCTTATATTTATTTCGTACAGGATTTTCATCTCAACCAACAAATACCCAGAGCTGAAAAGATCTCTCTCTGGATGACTTTGACAGACCTTTGAACAAAAGAGGGAAAAGGGATGCGCCATTCATGGGGCAAAAGCTGAAAGATCGTCAAATCATGCCTGATCTTATACTGTCAAGTCCTGCAAAAAGAGCTGAGAAAACAGTAAAAACCATTGCCAAAGCGATGGGATATCCTAAAAAGAAAATTGTCTTTGATCGCAATTTCTATCACGCTGGTGCATCGTATCTATTTACAATGACACGAAAACTGGATAATAAAAACAGTACGGTCATGTGTATTGGACATAACCCGG
>CAYZCC010000292.1:343-1841 GCA_964476805.1 uncultured Desulfobacula sp. | reverse complement strand
TGACCTTGAATCTGACCTTGAATCTGACCTTGAAGCTGAACCAGATTCTGCTGTTGAAGAAAAGAGTGATGTCGAAAATGATATGGATGATATTCTTAAAGAGAGTCGAGATTTCTGGGAGGAGAAAAAGATAAATGCCGGAAAGTGACACCCTATATTAATGACTTTTAATTTTTACTTTAGAACCTGAAAACTAAGAACTTCTGGCCTTAAAAAGGCAGACTTTTTCAAGGAGGCACTCACTGCAGAGCGGTTTTCTTGCGTTACAGATTTCTCTGCCAAAGTAGATGAACTGCAAAGAGATGTCACTCCAGGATTTTTCAGGAATCAGTTTCATCAATTCAAACTCAACTTTTACAGGATCTTTTTTATCAGTCAGGCCAAGGCGCCTTGAAATTCGTAAGACGTGTGTATCCACAACAATTGTCTGATGCCCGAAAGCTGCAGACAGAACCACATTGGCGGTTTTTCTGCCCACGCCGGGCAGGTTAACCAGTTTTTCCATATCTTCAGGTACGATGCTGTCATGATCTTTTAACACCGAAAGAGCGCATGCTTTAATATTTTTCGCCTTGTTATTATAAAACCCTGTGGAATATACTATCTGTTTAATTGAATTCAGAGGAGCACGACTCAAGCTTTCAGGGTCAGGGTACTTTTTAAACAGTTTTTTTGACACCTTATTCACCTGACGGTCTGTACACTGTGCCGACATAATGGTTGCAATAAGAAGCTGAAAAAAAGTTTCATGCTCAAGCTGAGTCTTGACAACAGGATATCTCTCCTTTAATGTCTGAACAATTTTTTTTATTTTTGATGCATTTAATTTCATGGGATACTTATATATAAAGATAGTAAAAATCTCAACTCAGAACCGGTATCCAATCATCTGCTAAGGACTATAGTATGATCATCTGTTATGATCATGAGGAGGTAAAATATTGGAAAACAAAAAAAAACAGAGATAAGAGGCCTGGGTCTCTGCTCCGGAGGCCTGGACAGCATTCTCTCGGCCATGCTGCTGCAAGATCAGGGTATTGAAGTTACCTGGATCAGCTTTGAAACGCCATTTTTTTCATCAGAATCTGCTCAAAAAGCGTCCATACAAACGGGTATTCCCCTTGTCACCCTTGATATCACAAAAGAGTATATGGAGATGATGAAAAATCCCAAAGCCGGGTTTGGTAAAAATATGAACCCCTGCATGGATTGTCATGCATTGATGTTTTCCATGGCCGGCAGAATTCTTCAAGACAGAAAATTTGATTTTCTGTTCAGCGGAGAGGTTCTCGGGCAGAGACCGAAATCCCAGAATAGAAATTCACTGCAATATGTGAGCAAAAAATCAGGCTTTCAGGGATTAATTTTAAGACCTTTGAGTGCACAACTGTTACCGGAGACCACTGCGGAAAAAAATGGTCTGGTTGACAGAACAAAGCTTTTAAACATTTTAGGAAGATCAAGAAAAATTCAGATGAATATGGCCAGAAAATATGGA
>CAYZCC010000292.1:0-333 GCA_964476805.1 uncultured Desulfobacula sp. | reverse complement strand
ATATGGGATCAAAGAGTATCCATCTCCTGCCGGCGGATGTCTTTTAACAGATAAAATTTTTTCCAGAAAACTAAAAGATCTGATGGAGAATAAAAAGAGTATAGATAAAAACCAATTGCATCTTTTAAGCCATGGAAGACACTTCAGGCTTGATTCCAGAACAAAGGTCATTGTGGGACGTTCAGAAAAGGATAATCAAAATCTGATAAAATATTTTAATGCGGACAAGGATATTTTATTAAAACATTCTAAGATGGCAGGTCCTGATGTTATTCTCTCAGGGAATCTGAATCCAGAAAACATACAGACCGCCGCCATGATATGCGCAGGCTA
>CAYZCC010000291.1:1233-1859 GCA_964476805.1 uncultured Desulfobacula sp. | reverse complement strand
ATGGTGCAACAGAGACCTGTGGAGGTGTTAGTATGTGCCCTGTAGATATTGATAACCCACCCAAGAGTGTCGGCCGGATTGTATCCAGTAAAAAAGTAAAAATTGTTGCACCCTCCCTTTTCCCGGTAAAACATGGCGAACCTGGTGAATTGCTTGTCCATTCAGAAGAAATGGTTTCTGCCTACCTGAACAAGGAGGAAGAAACAAAAAAGGCGTTTGTCAAAATTGAAGGGGAAAAATGGTACTGCACGGCTGATATCATGAAAATGGATGAGGACGGGAATCTGTATTTTGTCGACCGGACTGTAGACACGATCAAGCATAAAGGATACCGGATCTCTGCTTCTGAAATTGAAGCAGTTCTTCAGGAACACCCGGCCGTCATCGGTACCTGCGTTATCGGTGTGCCCGATGAAAAGGTCGGAGAACGAATCAAGGCCTATGTGGTGTTAAAAGAAGATATTAAAGGTATCACAGGATATGAACTCATAAAATGGTGCAGGCAAACATTGGTTTCTTATAAGATTCCCCAGTATATTGAATTCCGGGACATGCTGCCAAAATCAAAAGTCGGCAAACTACTCCGTCGGGAAATCAGAGACGAGGAAGCACGAAGAGCGGATGGG
>CAYZCC010000291.1:493-1223 GCA_964476805.1 uncultured Desulfobacula sp. | reverse complement strand
AGCGCATTGTTTTTTCCTGACAACAACGCCTTTATTTTTGAAAATATGGATACAACGTATAAGGCCCTTAGCCTGTGAATTACCTAAAAGCCCTACTGGCAAAATTTTAAAGAGGATACTGCGGGAAGAAAAATGAACACTCCTTATACAAAAAGGGGAAATTTTAAGTAAGATCTAAACGGGAGAGATATGGCACAGGCAATTTTAGACAGAGCAGACCTTGATTTTCTTCTTTTTGAGAAATTCAAGGTACAGGAACTGAGTAATACCGACAAATACTCAGATTTTAATCGAAAAGTAATCGAAATGATTGTTTCCGAAGCCCGCAATCTTGCCATCAAAGAAATTCTTCCAACATCGAAAATAGGAGACAAACAGGGTTGTCGGTTTAAAAACGGAGAAGTCGAATTGCCTCATGAATTTCATCGTGTCTGGAAACTGCTAAGGTCGGGGGAATGGTTCGTACCTACTGCCGATGAAAAATGGGGTGGGCAGGGAATGCCAAAATCTGTGGCCCTGGCTGCAAGGGATTATATAAATGGAGCCAATATCGCCTTGTTTATGATTGCGGGGCTAAGTCACGGTGCAGGGTGCGTCATTGAGCAATTTGGCACTCAAACTCAAAAAGAGTTGTATTTAAAAAAAATAAATTCCGGTGAATGGTCCACAGCCATGCATATTACCGAATCTGAATCCGGGTCCGATTTAAGCAGTATTTCAACGACTGCTG
>CAYZCC010000291.1:0-483 GCA_964476805.1 uncultured Desulfobacula sp. | reverse complement strand
GTCTGGATCAAAGATCTTTATCACCGGTGGCCATCACAACCTGACCGAGAACATAATTCACCTGGTCCTGGCCAGAATTAATGGTGCGCCTGAAGGCAGCCAGGGTCTGTCCCTGTTTCTGGTACCGGGGTTCCATGTGGATGATAAAGGATCACCCGGTAAAAAAAATGATATCACTTGTACGGGTATTGAAGAAAAAATGGGTCTCCATGGAAGCCCTACCTGCTCTATGTCTATAGGCAGCAGAGGAGAATGTATCGGCACCCTTTTAGGAGAAAAAAACAAGGGGCTTTATGCCATGTTTTCGATGATGAATGATGCAAGACTCCTTGTGGGCTCCCAAGGTCATGCCAGCGCATCTTCTTCTTATCTTTATGCATTGAACTATGCCAGGACAAGGATCCAGGGCTCTATTCCAAGTGTTGACAAGGGGATCGTGAAAAACGATCAGATCCTCATAATTGGTCACCCGGATGTTCGCAG
>CAYZCC010000290.1:0-1860 GCA_964476805.1 uncultured Desulfobacula sp. | reverse complement strand
CAGCATTTAAAAATTTAAAAAAAGAAATCGTAAAACAAAGAAATCTGATTAATTCCTATCAACAACAGATCAAAGTCATTGATCCTGAAGAGGCATTTCAAAAAGAAGGCGTCGTTGCAGTAAGCCAGTCTTCGGTCAACCTGTTAAAACGAATCGAAACCATTGCACCAACCGATGCAGCAGTTCTTATTCTGGGTGAAACAGGGGTAGGAAAGGATGTGGTGGCCCAATATATCCACAGGCACAGTCTTAGAAATAAGGAACAATATATTAAAGTTGATTGCTCGGCCATTTCTGAAACCCTGGTTGAGTCCGAGTTGTTTGGGTATGAGCCCGGTTCTTTTTCCGGTGCCAGTTCCAAAGGCAAAAAAGGGTATTTCGAACAGGCATCCGGCGGCACCTTGTTTTTAGATGAAATCGGAGAACTGCCGTTGGCCATGCAGACCAAACTGCTCAGAGCCATCCAGGATCAGGAAATTATCCGGATCGGGTCCACCAAAACCATTCCCATTGATATCCGGATCATTGCAGCAACCAATGTCAATCTGGAAGATGCCATTAACGAAGGAACTTTCAGAAGTGACCTGTATTACCGGCTTAAAGTGGCTGTCCTGAACATCAAAAGCCTAAAAGACCGGAAAGATGATATTCTGCCTTTAGTTAAAGTTTTTCTCAAACAGCTCAACGAAAAATATAATAAGTTGGTTTCATTCTCCAATTGTGCAGAGCAGAAACTGATGCATTATTCCTGGCCCGGAAATATCAGGGAACTGAAAAATATGATCCATTCCATCGTTGTAATGAGCAATAAAAGCCTGCTCAAGGCTGCTGATCTGCCAAAGGAGTTCTCCAGCACGTTTGAGTGTTCAGACACCAGCGTCTCCGCGGTTTATTACTCTTTTGACGGCAATAAAAAACCGTTAAAGGAAATATTGCAGGATATCGAACTGGACATTATCAACGATGCCATAGCCAACTACGGCTCCATTGCAAAAGCAGCTGAGGTCCTTCAGGTTAATCGCAGCACCATCTTCAGGAAAACAAGAAAAAAGTCATAAAAAATTTTTAAACACGTTCAAACAATCCGGAAACATTATCCAAAAAGGCATGTTGCAAATTTGCAACATAATTTTTAAATGGCATATTGTCTTTCAGAGACGACTGTTGCAGGATTGCATTTTTTTTAAAAAAATAGTGCAGCTCTGCAACGTTTTTTAAGAACACAGGGCTCTGCGGCTAATAACCAGGAACTGTTAAACTAAAAACATTGAATAAATACAGATGTGAATAAATACAGATGTGAATAAAAAAAATCTGTGATTAACATTTAATAATTGTATCTAAACCCACCTCTATTTTTTGTGTCATATTGTTGAAAACGTTGATTAAACAGAGAATTGAAAGTCCCTGAACAGGGTGTTGTGTTTTTTATTTAAACCTGGAAAAAAGTATTAATTGCCGGGTGTAAATCGAATAGGTATAAAAAGTCATATCATATGGTCTCGTTATTGCAAATTCAGCTAAGAGGAGTAAAACAGTTAGCAGTTTATGATTAATTTAAATGTATTCAAAGAGGTGGAGGACGAAAAAATGTTTAAAAAAATGTTGCTTCTTATCACAGCGGTCTCTTTGTTGGCGATGCCTCAGGCATGGGCGGCAAAGTACAATTTAAAAATTCAGACAGCGGTTCCAAGCTCAAGTATGTATTACAAAACAATGGAACGGCTTGGCCAGAGAATTGAAAAGCTTTCCAACGGAGAAATTAAAGTAGAAATATTTGCTGACGGAGCAATTGTTAAAGCCTTTGAAATACTTGATGCCGTCAGTGAAGGGATCATCAACGGTGGTCAGGCCTGGACC
>CAYZCC010000289.1:0-1872 GCA_964476805.1 uncultured Desulfobacula sp. | reverse complement strand
AAGTTCCTGTGCGGCAATACCAAAGTTCCTGTGCAGCATTATTATTAAATATTAAATCATAACATGAAGGTCACATGTATGAGGAGTCATCAAAAATGGTAAACAGTGAGATCCCGATTGAAAATGAGCTCTCTTTTTCAAGATTTGATCTGATGAGTGAGCGCTATCCTGACCATACGGCAGTGCTGTACCTTGGGGAACATTTTACCTATAAACATTTAAGATATTTAAGTGAATGTTTTGCAGGCGGCTTAAAAAAACTGGGTATAAAAAAGGGGGATAAGATACTCTTATATATTCCCAACTGTATCCAGTGGGTGATTGCCTATCTTGGAATACAGAAAGCAGGGGCAGTAATGGTTCCTGTATCCCCCATCTATACTTCCCATGAACTTGAGTATATGATTAATAATTCCAATGCAAAAATCATTATCTGCATGGACACCAACTTCGGCTATGTAAAGGAAATTTTTGATAAAACCTGTCTGGAAAAAGTCATCGTCACCCACTTTGTTGAGCTGCTTTCTGTGTGGAAAAAAACCTTGGGATTCCTGTTTGATAAAGTGCCAAAGGGCAAAGTCAGGTTTGACGACAGAGTGGTGGGATTTAAATCCGTTCTTAATCATTCACCCATAAAGCCTGATACAAGTATTGATCCTGTAAAAGATCTCTCCTATATTCTTTATACCGGCGGTACCACAGGGCTTCCCAAGGGTGTGCCGGGCAATCACACAGGGGCCACTTCCTATATCAACAATGTGACCCGTGATGTTGCAGGAGGCCATTTAAAAGAGGGCAGTGACACCTATATTGGTATCAATCCGCTGTTTCATATCATGGCGCTGGGTTTTTTCATGGCCATCGGTCTTAACAAGGGTAATATGGTGGTTTTAATGCCGGTTCCAAATGTGGATGCCATTCTTGAATCCATCCAGAGATACCGAGTCAGGTGGTTTCTTGGTGTGCCCTCCCTCTACCGCATGGTCCTTGAAAATGACCGGGTTCAGCAATATGATCTGTCTTCTTTAACCTACTGTTTTTGTGGGGGTGATGTCCTGCCGGACAAGGTCATGAACCGGTTTAAACAGGAGTATGATCTTACCATCTATCAGGTTTACGGCTCGACTGAAGTGGGACATGTGACATACTCTAAAATAGGAACCACGCCAAATTCAGGATCCATTGGCTATCCCCTGGAAAGCCGTGAATGCATTGTAGTGGACCCCACTACTCTGGAATGTGTTGAACCGGGGGAAAACGGTGAACTGCTGGTTACATCTGCCTACACCCTGAAGGAGTACTATGACAGACCTGAAGAGACTCGAAATGTCTATGTAGAAGTCGATGATAAAATATACTGCCGGATGGGTGATTTTGTCAGCGTGGAACCGGATGGTGAGCTGATATATATGGAGCGCTCTGCAGATATCATAAAGCATAAGGGCTACAGGGTATCCGCTTCTGAAATTGAGGCGGTTCTGCAGGACCACTCAACGGTAATCAATGCATGCGTGGTTGGAATCCCGGATGAAAAGGTTGGAGAGAGGATCAAGGCCATTGTCGTATTAAAGGAGGATGCCAGGGGTGTTGGAGGGGTTGAATTAATCAAGTGGTGCACGAAAAGACTGGCTTCTTATAAAGTCCCTAGTTATATTGAGTTTCGTGATATGCTGCCAAAATCAAAGGTGGGTAAACTTTTACGCCGTGAAGTCAGGGATGATGAAAGAAGAAAAATAGAGAAAAAATAGAGAAGATAACCATTTTGGAATTTAGTGAATTACTCAAATTTCTGTTTCACTTGGGTTTGGTACCAGTAAGCAAGTACGCAGATTCTTATATGAGCTTCAATCCGGCGAGGTGCCCAATGAAACA
>CAYZCC010000288.1:0-1890 GCA_964476805.1 uncultured Desulfobacula sp. | reverse complement strand
GGCACCGTAGGGGGTGTGAATCTGAGCCGGATCTGTCAACATGGTTGAAAACTGTTCTAAATTGGCGGGTGTGACAGGAGCTCCTGCCCATATCACCCCTCTTAAAGAGGGCAGTTTGATATGGTTTTCTCTACCGTATTTACCCACCCTGTTTAAAAGGGCAGGGGAGGCAAACATATTTGTAACGCCATGGTTTTCAATGGCTTCAACTATTTTTTCAGGATTGACAAAGGCAGGTTTTGTGGGGTCCATATCAGGTATGACAGCTGTCATGCCAAGACTTGGATCAAAAAGGGCAAACAGAGGGAATGTCGGCAGATCAATCTCATCAGGTTCCACCTGAAAATGTTCCTGGAGCTGTTTTATCTGCGCTGCAAAATTTCCATGTGTATATACAACTCCTTTTGCAGGTCCTGTTGATCCTGTAGTAAATGCGATGGCTGCGGTTTCATTCCAGGTAGTTTTAGCTGTTGGATAGGGTTCATCCGTCTCTATCATAAGTTCATCAAGGGTGTATCCTCCCCAGAACCATTTATTTCCAACGGTGACCCAATACCGGACCGATTTAAAGAATTTAGGTTTGAGCTTTCGCAGAATATGGGCTTTCTCGATTCCGATAAAGGCACTTGGTTTCCCCTGCTGCAGGCATTGAAGCATTCTTCCAATACCCATCCCAGGGTCAACGATAACAGGCACAGCACCCACTTTAACCATGGCAAAAATAAGTATAAAAAACTCAATACCGGGTGGTACCATTAAAATGGTTCTGGTTCCCCTGATAATACCTGCTTTCTCAAGACCAAAAGCAAGCTGGTCTGATTGGGTATCGAGCTGGGTAAAGGTGATCTGGCTGTATAAAACTCTTGATTTCCGGTTTCGTCTTTCAGGAAAAACGACCGCTCTTTTATAGGGGTATTTCTCTTTTGTCTTTTTCAGGCCAAGTGAGATGTTCACATAATTTGTCATAGAAATTTCTTTTTGAGTCTATAAATATTCCCTCTGATAAATCCTTTGGGAACTTCCTCTTTGGGTTTTAATTTTAGAGTCATCTCCTGGGCAGGCTTTAAACCGCTCTCTGCCAGTTCGTTTAACTCTTTTCTTTTCTCTTCTATCTTTACAAGTCCTGCTTGAGAATTTACAGAAAAGAGAACATATATTGTTTTTACGAGTTTTTCAATCTTAATAAAAGTTTTTTCCAGAGTGGTTTTGGATTTTATCCACACTTTTTTCTCTCTTTCTGCAATTTTTATCTGATCTGGATATTTTCTGCCAATACTTTCGATTCTCTCAATCTCTCTGTTTAAAAGGTTGATTTCTTCATTAAAAGTAATCATGGAGAGATAAAGTTTTTTAAAGTGATTAAAGCTGAACTGTATCATCTCGTCGGGCAGGTTGATATGTTCGAGTTTAATCTCATTGTATCTGGCATTTCCATCAAGGGAGTCATTTATGGTGAAATATAATTTATAAACCAAATACCCTGAAGTCCCAGCAGCAATAAAAATAAGGAGCGTGATAAAAATAAGTTTTTTGAAAAAACGTTTTTTGGGTTTTGAGGAATCTTTTCCGTCTTTTTTCTCTTCTTTTTTTCTTTCTTTTCTGTTTTTTTTATCTTCTGGCACTTTCTTGCCTGATTTCTCTTGATTTTTATCACCCTTTTTTCTCTTTTTCCCAAATCCCAACATGATAGTTACTGCCTCATTTGTTTAAAAATGCCTTGATATCATCAGCTGTCTCTTCCGGCTTATCTTCAAACAGATAGTGTCCCGCATCGTTGTAAACACGGGTTTTCGCCTGTGGGAATCTCCGTTCGAATTCATTTAAAAAATTCAAATCAAAAATAAAATCACCTGCTCCCCATACAAACATAAGGTCTGAGCCTTTCAACTC
>CAYZCC010000287.1:0-1893 GCA_964476805.1 uncultured Desulfobacula sp. | reverse complement strand
ACCAAAGCAAAAGAGGCTGCCAGAACAATTAATTTTTTCATCTTTTTCTCCTTTTTCAATTTTTATCACCTGAATTTCATGAACAAAGACACTCCTTTTAAATGCCGATATTCAAATTAATAGTGTACTTATGGAATCTTACCCCTTTTGTCAACACTTTTTTCATTTTTTTATCACTATTCCAAATTATAAGAGATAATATTGGACACTTGTCGTTTTTTATTTATGAGAAACTTGGTCTTACCTACAATGGAAATTATCAATTCATCAACGCCATCCCCATCAAAATCTGCAATGGCAAAGTCACTGATCCATCCCTGGACAGGGCGGATTTTAAAAACGGGTGCCAGTGCGACACCATTCCAGGAAAGAATTTCAAGATTCCCCCTGGTAAATCGTTTGTATCGTCCAAAAGCACCACCGCCCAGCTCTTCATTGCGCACAGTAAAAACTTCCACTTTGCCTTTATCGTCAATATTATAAAACTTTATTCTGGGGTTTATATAAAGCTGTTCAGTATAGGAAGCATCCGTATCATTCCGGGACAGAAGAAAATAGTGTGCTGTACCACCGAATTTTTCACTGCCTTCCCACTCAATACGACCGGTACCACTGGCAATGATTAATCTTCCATGCTCATTAATCAGTACATATTCATCTGCATCATCTGAGGTCACCACGCCTTTTGCAACGGAGAGCGCAGAAGCACTGCGAGGCAGTTGAAGTTTTCTGTGTTCAACATAGTGGTTACCGGATGCTTTCATGGTAAAAACAGCACCGCGGAAAGGGTTGTCACCCGCTCTCTGCCCCAAAAGGATTCTTGTATTATCCATCCCATCAATCACCCGGAAATAATAATTTTCATCATCTGTCAGGGTTGTATAAGCTTTCCCGTTGTATTCAACGACAAATGACTGCGGCCTGCTCCTGTGGATATTGAGGCTTGTAACAAAAATTTCAGGAAAACCGTTTTGATTAATATCAGCAATATCAAGTGCAATAATCCTGTTTGTGGAGCTAAAATCAAGCTGTTTTTCAACTGCAAGTTTTTCCCCTTTAAGTTTATGGATATAAATTTGATAATCTGTGGCGGTCACAATCTGGATGACGCCATCTTTATTCAAGTCACCTGCTGCCATGGCATTGATCTGCCCTTTAAACTTCAGATGTGTCTGAAAGCTTCTGCCGCCTCCCTGCTGGAGATCGATAAAACCTCCACCATATTTTCCGTACTCCCGGCCTGCATCCTGAAGAGCTCCTGCTGCCCGGGACTCCTGAGGTTGAAGTTCTGCATATAACTCATTGGAGATATTGCGGTTGAAAACCTTCCGGTTAATATCTCCTGCAAAGGTGTTAATCATGGGGATCACATCGCCCATGCGACTGCTTTGTTTAAAAAAGGTGATGGCAGGGTTCTCCGAACTCATATCCACCATTCTTGTATCAAGGCTTACACTATCTCCGAAACTGTTCAGGCTACCGAAGATAACATAGTCAACTCCAATTAAATTTCCAATTATCCTGGCCTTGCTTTCATTGAGTTTCCCGCTGATTTTACCTGAATCTTCAGCCTGCTTTAATGCGCTGTCTATTGTTTCGCGATCAAGAACCACCACTTTTCCAGGGTCTGACAACCGTGTGGAGAGCATATCAAACAAACCATTCTGCAAAAACCCGAGATCCTGGGCAGCATTCATTGTAAACGGAACCACGGCCACTTTTTGGGGATCAGAACAGAGGCCGGCTCCTGATGGAAACAGAGTTAAAATCAGAACTGCAACTATTGAAAGGCTTTTATTTTTAATCATTTTATTCAATTTCAAATCTCTACTCCTAATATTATATTAGCGTCTCTAATTATGTTAGCGTCTCTAATTATCATTTTAATCTCAC
>CAYZCC010000286.1:0-1894 GCA_964476805.1 uncultured Desulfobacula sp. | reverse complement strand
CAGGTTTTAAGTCCATGCACTATCTAACTGCACTGGGTGAAACCGCAGGCATAACATTTCATACACCCCTCTTCAAAGGCAAGTGTCTGTCCGCATTCAGGGCAGAGATCTGATCTAAGTTTATTTACCTGCTGCTTTTTTACTTTCCCATCCCCATTCACCAGATATCTTTTTTCAAGAACCTTGGCAATGGCATCTGGAATGGAGTGTACAAGACCTCCTTCCTGAAAAACAGCATGTTCACCCCTGATCCCTTTAATCTGGTCTATAATCTCTTCTACCTCCACTCCTGATCTTAATGCCAGCGAAATAAGTCTTCCTATGGCTTCTGTTTTTGCCATGGTCGATTTACCTGATTTGCCTATGGTTGCAAAAAGTTCAAAGGGTCGGTTGTTGAATTCAGATACTGTTATGTAAAGGTATCCCATTCCGGTCTTAATTCTCTGGGTAAATCCCGGAAGAATATCCGGACGCTGCTGGCCCGCAGACAGAAAATCATTCTCATTGCCGCTTTTTTTATCTGTTTTGCCGGGAATCGACAGAACCTGGTTCTCTTTACTTCCATCCCTGTAAATTGTCACACCTTTGCATTTTAATTGAAAGGCCTGGTTATAAATATATTTAACATCATCCATTGTTGCATCATGGGGAAGGTTGACTGTTTTTGAAACCGCATTATCTGTATGTCTCTGAAATGCTGCCTGCATCCTTATATGAACTTCCGGCTTTACGTCGTGTGCTGTTACAAATGTTTTTCGCAAAGCCAAAGGAATTTTTTCATTGCCTTTTACAGTTCCATTTTCAGCGATCTGTTCAATAAGCGCTTCACTGTAGAAACCTTCTGCTTTTGCCATTTTTTCAAAAACAGGATTCACTTCCAGAAGTTTGTCATTGTCCATGACACTGCGCACAAAACTTAATGCAAAAGCAGGTTCAATACCGCTGGAACACCCTGCAATGATACTCAGAGTCCCTGTGGGTGCTATTGTTGTAGTCGTTGCATTGCGCATGCCTTCAGCTTTAGTGTCTTTAAAAATGCTCTGGTCAAAATTTAAAAAACTGCCCCTGGTTTTGGCAAGTTCTCTTGAGGCGGCATGGGATTCTTTTTGAAGAAATGACATGATCGATTCTGCTGTATCTAATGCATCATTTGAATCGTAGGGCTGGTTCAGCATGTAAAGCAGATCGGCAAATCCCATAATACCAAGACCTATTTTCCGGTTTGATTTTACCATTTTGTCTATCTCTTTAATGGGATATTTTGACATGTCTATTGTATTGTCCAGAAAACGGACACAAAGATGGATAGTCTCTTTTAGACGTGCATAATCTATGACAGGTTTACCCTCTTCTTCCATCACAAATTGGGTCAGGTTTATGGAACCAAGGTTACACGCCTCCATGGGTAAAAGCGGCTGCTCACCGCAGGGATTGGTGGATTCAATCTCTCCAATGCCGGGTATTGTGTTATAGCGGTTGATTTCATCTAAAAAGATAATACCCGGATCTCCAGTATTCCAGGCCTGTTTGATAAGTTCCTGATAGACAGACATGGCATTTAAGGTGCCACATTTTTTCTGATTGCGAGGATCAATAAGATCATACTCTGCTTCATCCTGAACAGCGACCATAAATTTATCTGTCACACCCACGGAGATATTAAAATTATTGAGTTCTTTTTTGTTGTTTTTGCATTTAATAAAAGAGATAATATCAGGATGATCCACCCGGAGAACAGCCATGTTAGCACCCCGTCTTGTTCCACCCTGCTTGATCTGTTCTGTTGCGGTATTAAAAATCTTCATAAATGATACAGGTCCTGAAGCGACACCACCTGTGGAGCCTACTCTGCTGTTTTCCGGGCGCAGTCTGGAAAATGAAAAGCCTGTCCCGC
>CAYZCC010000285.1:0-1935 GCA_964476805.1 uncultured Desulfobacula sp. | reverse complement strand
TAAAAAACATTGTGTTTAATTTTTAATGATAACAACTTAAATTGAATGATCAAGGGAAGGGATAAGAAATGAATACTCAAATTTATTTTGAATCTATGGTATGAATAGATCAACAGGTAATATATTTTTCAATCATCATGGTTTTTAGCATCGCCCGTAGCAACCAGTGGAAAGATGATATTCAAAAACAATTGTACAAATGAACCTTGAACAGGAGAGTGACAATGCTTAAAAAAATTAATCCTGAAAAAACAGAAGAGTGGAAAAAACTGGAAGAACATTACAGAAAGATCAACCATGTTCATATGAAAGATCTTTTCCAGAAAGATCCTGAACGGTTTAATAAATTCTCTGCCAGATTTAATGACATTCTTGTTGATTATTCCAAAAACCGGATAACAGAACAGACGCTGGAACTTTTGACTGGCCTTGCTGATAAAGTCAATCTGCAGGATGCCATCAAAAAAATGTTTACCGGTGATTGTATCAATGAAACAGAAAAAAGGGAGGTTTTACATACGGCATTGAGAAACAGAGATAATAAACCTGTTTTTGTGGATAATAAAGATATAATGCCTGATGTTAACTCTGTCCTTGAAAGGATGAAAGATTTTTCATTAAAAGTCGCATCAGGGCAGTGGAGAGGATTCACTGACAAAAAAGTCATTGATATCGTCAATATAGGAATCGGAGGCTCTGATCTTGGACCTTTGATGGTGACTCAATGTCTTAAACCTTATGCAAAACAAGGGCTGTCTGTTCATTTTGTTTCAAACATTGACGGTACCCATATCAGTGAAACTCTGAAGAAGCTTGATCCTGAAACAACTCTTTTTTTAATAGCATCCAAAACCTTTACAACAAAGGAGACCATGACAAATGCCTTTACTGCTCGAAAATGGTTTTTAGACGATGCAAAGAATAAATCCCATGTGGCAAAACACTTTATTGCACTCTCGACTAACAAACAGAGGGTCGCTGAATTTGGCATTGATACCCATAATATGTTTGAATTCTGGGAGTGGGTAGGGGGTCGTTACTCTTTATGGTCTGCCATTGGACTATCCATTGCATGTTATATCGGATTTGAAAACTTTGAAGAGCTGCTCAAGGGCGCTTTTGAAATGGATCAACATTTTAAAGAGAGTGAATTCAAACAGAATATCCCTGTCATCCTTGGATTAATCGGAATCTGGTATAATAATTTTTTCAATGCACAGACTGAAGCTATTTTACCCTATGACCAGTATATGGAAAGGTTTCCTGCCTATTTTCAACAGGGAAATATGGAGAGCAATGGAAAAACCTGCAGCAGAGATGGGAAAAACGTGACATACCAGACAGGACCGGTTATATGGGGAGAGCCTGGTACAAATGGTCAGCACGCTTTTTATCAATTAATACATCAGGGGACAAAACTTGTCCCTGCTGATTTTCTGGCACCTGCCATAAGCCATCACCCGGTGGGTGATCATCATGATATCCTGCTTTCCAATTTCTTCGCCCAGACTGAAGCACTTTTAAATGGAAAAGATAGAGAAGAGGTTGTTGAGGAACTTAAAGCTGCACGAAAAAGTGATAAAGAGATCCGTTCTCTTGCCGCCCATAAAATATTTTCAGGAAACCGCCCTTCAAATTCCATACTCTTTAAAAAATTGACTCCCAGAACTCTGGGAAGCCTTATTGCCATGTATGAACATAAAATATTTGTCCAAGGAGTTATCTGGAATATTTTCAGTTTTGACCAGTGGGGGGTTGAACTTGGAAAACAGCTTGCAGAAAAAATCCTGCCTGAGTTAAAAACCAGCCAACAGGTTTTATCCCATGATTCGTCCACAAATGGCCTGATCAATGCATGTAAAGCTTTTCAAGGCTGGAGGAAATAGCCTGTTTGACATATAAACGAAAAAATAAATTGAAAATTAGAAACGAGTC
>CAYZCC010000284.1:0-1969 GCA_964476805.1 uncultured Desulfobacula sp. | reverse complement strand
CAACAAATCAGGAGCAGCTTGTTCAAATCATAAAAAATGCAGGGAAGATCCCTGTGAAACGTGATTCACTCTACCAGGTGCTGGAAAAATTCTAACTGATCCAGGAGATCTGATAATGGCTGATAATAGTTTGGCAATCGCATTCTCACCATGCCCCAATGATACATTTATCTTTCATGCCATGCTTCATGAGCTGGTGGACACAGGCAGTCTTACTTTCAGACATCACATGGATGATATTGAAGCACTTAATAAAAAAGCTTTGTTAAAAACCTTTCCCATTACAAAGTTGTCTTTTTTTGCCTATTTAAAACTTAAAAAATATTATGAAATACTTGATGCAGGCTCAGCCCTCGGATTTGGCTGCGGCCCGCTTTTAATATGTAAAAACCGCAGGATTGATTTAAAAACAGCAAAAATTGCAATTCCAGGGGAGCTGACCACTGCAAATCTTCTCTTGAAACTGTGGAACCCAGAAGTGACAAACTGTGTCGTTAAAAGGTTTGACAACATCCTTTCAGGAGTTCAGTCAGGAGAGTTTGATGCCGGCCTTATCATTCATGAAAGCCGTTTTGTCTACAAAAATTTTGGCCTGAAAAAGATTATTGATCTGGGTTCGTGGTGGGAGCAGGAGACAGGATATCCCATACCGCTTGGATGCATTGTACTGAAAAAAGAGAATTTTTTATTAAAGAGAAAAAGAAAGATTGAATCCATTATACAAAATTCAGTTAAATATGCATTCAACAACAAAGAGGCTTCTGCTCAATTTATCAAAACCCATGCCCAGGAACTTGATGAAAAAGTGATCCAGGAACATATCAATCTTTATGTAAATGATTTTACTGTTTCCCTTGGCAGAAAAGGCAGGCAGGCAATTAAAATTCTTGAAGAGATGGCAACATGGAAAAAAATCCTTTAAAAGCGGTTATAATCGCAACAATGCTGGAGGCAAAACCATTTGTTTCCATGCTTTCTCTTGAACCTGAACTCTCTTTTGAACCGGTCAATAAAAAACCCTTTCCTGTTTTTAAAAGAGAAAAGTTACTGCTTATAATCAGTGGAATAGGCAAAACCAATGCGGCAATGGCCACTGCTTACTGCGCCATCAAATATAAACCAGATGCCATATTCAATATCGGGGCTGCAGGCGCCCTTTCCCCATCAAAAAAGAGAGGAGAGACATATCAAATCCGTAAAGTCATTGAACATGACAGACTGGATTTCAAAAACAGTGACCCTGTTATTCACATTCCTTTTACAATGGAAGGATTTACCACTGCTGTTCTTTCAAGCTCAGACAATGCTGCAGTAAGTATGGAGGGGAGAAAAAGCGTATCCAGATATGGGGGAGAGCTTGTGGATATGGAGGGCGCATCAATTGTTCAAACCTGTAAAAAATTTCAGATCCCATGTTACATATTTAAATATATCAGTGATACCATGGAAGATAATGAAAGCAGCACCATTGTAGATAATATCAGACAATGCCGGCAGGCATCCTCCCAATTTTTCAAGGATAAGATTCTCAGGGCATACAAAGCCATACCTCACACAAAATCATAAGTATTTTAAGTTCAACCCTCTGTCAAATCATGCGTAAACCTGAAATTTTTGAATAACAAACACCTGACCTCTTTCACTGACGTTTGGGGTCTGTAGGCACTTTTTAGGCCCGTTTTCAAAAAATTATCAATGATATTGGGGGGGTTAATTTTTCGTGCGTCAGAAAGCAGTAGGCACACGACTTCTAACTTTTTTCTTTACAAATGAAAAGATACACGATATGAATGTAAGCATTATGTATCTCAGGACGACTTCACGCAAAAATACAGACGGCAGCACGATCACCTACTATCAACTTGCCCACAATGAGCGGCACCCGAAAACCAGAAAACCGGTTGCAAAAATCATTCACCGCTTTTTCCGTCGCAACCAGATGCCTTACGGCGTTAGCGACATGCTTAAA
>CAYZCC010000283.1:0-2005 GCA_964476805.1 uncultured Desulfobacula sp. | reverse complement strand
GGAATCCAGATCCAAAAACCGCGTGGGAGAAGTCGAGAGACTTCTCGCGCCGAGAGGTTATGCCGATTCCACCGATTGCCACATCCGTCGTGTTTCTCTCAACTTCATCCAGGAGTTTGGCGGTTGTATCCACCCCATACAACTCATAATTGGCTCCCATCTCCTTGGCGATTTTTTCCCAAAGTTCGACGCTAAATCCAGTGTAGTGTCCATTTTGATACATGACAAAAGGAGCCAGGCGTTTGGTGGCCACCCGAAGCATTTTATCTTTTTTCACAATGACCTGGGGAGGCTTGATGAATTTTTTCCTCGGTTTTAGTGCGGCCCGGGCCGTTTCCAACCACTGGTCAACTCTAATACGATTATTATGAATCCACTCCTTGGCATGGCGGCGAATGTCTTCATTATCGTCCTCACCGGCGATCATCCTGGCATTCTGGGCGTTGATATCATCAAGAGAGATGGTTACTTTTTCGGCAAGGAGTCTGACTGCCGGATTTCGTTGCAGGAACAGCGTGTTGGCAACCACCCTGATGTCGCTGGGCGGGAAGCCCATGGCACAGGGATCTGATCCACACCCCGGGATACTCTTGACCATCACCCGGCTCTCCATCTCTTTTTGCCCTTCTGATAGACTTGGAAAGGGGACCTGCATCCAAATCAAGTCCTCTCCCGGGACCAAGGTGCCAATCGTCCAGTTGGGCGTCCAGGTGTAGAAAAAAACAGGTGCCCCCGATTTATAGCGTGCAATCGTATCGGCAATAATCGGTGAATAATCCCCCTGAACATGTTCCACGGTCGCATTCAATCCATAGGCGGAAAGATGGTGTTCGATTTGTTTGCATATCTCCCAGCCAGGTTTGCAGCCGATCAGATCGGCCTTTCCGTTTCCATCTCTGTCAAAAATTTTAGCGATCCTGGGATTCTTAAAATCGCTCAAATTCCTGATATTGTATTTTTCAGCCGATTTCTTGTCGATAAGGTAGCCCTGAAGGGCCCCGGCCTTTACCAGGAAGCCTACCGGTTCAACCTTACCCCGTACTCGAGTATCTTCAAGAAAACTATTCTGCGAAGGGAACCAGCTATTGGACCAAAAATCGATCTCACCATTGGCGGCGGCGAGAAAAAAGTCCTGATTGTCCATGGTCTTGGGACCTGTGACCGAATAGCCTAGTGCTTCCAGCAACTGTTTAAAAACTTCGGCCTGAAACCAGCCCGTATCCCAGTTGGCGCGGGCCATGGATATGACATTGTCTTCAACCTGGACGGTGGCGCTTGTAGCGTCCAGAGCAGTTGATGCTTCACCATCTTTAACGACTTGGTCCGCCGCCCATCCGAAGCTTACCAGAGCTGCGACAAATGAGATCCAGATGATACAAGAGAGGAATAGATACTTTTTCATGTTAAACAGTTCTCCCGAGATTAAAAAATGTAAGTTGCCAACGAAAGCTGAGATAATTATTAAAAGTTATTCTTTTCAAATCCTTTCCTTTAATTATTTTTACTTTTGTCAAAATTTTTTCTTATATCTTTTTATCTTTTTAAAATCCCTTTATTTGAAGGGGTTTAGGTTTAAATATCACCTTTCCCTTTTTTTTATCTGAATTTGAAAGTAAAATTGTATGCGAACCAGTTAAAACTCGTCAATTCACGACTCGCATAACAAATTAATATACGGTTCTGGACATCTTTCATTTTTGAATAATATCCGAACCCAAATGATTAAAATTTAATCAGTAAGTTCATATCACTATTTTTTGATGTATGTAAAGAAAAAAAGATGGACTGCTATTTGGTGAAGATGATCTGATTTTTCTAAAATTTTTTTAAAAATTCTGTCTTTTAATGTCTTTTTGTGTCTTCCTGTTACTGCGTGATATTCAAAGGCTGAAACGCTCAACATCAAAGGATGAAGCGAAAAAACAAAAACGAGATCAATTGATCATTGAGAAGCATCAAAATTATGTTGAGGTCTGTCAAGGATTTATATCAAAAGTATTTTCAG
>CAYZCC010000282.1:228-2008 GCA_964476805.1 uncultured Desulfobacula sp. | reverse complement strand
TAATATTGATAGAGAGATGATGAATCTGATGGAAAATAATCTAAAATACCGGACAATAGTAGAGTTGAAATTACGTAAATCAACGATTAAGAACTATGCGATTGATGAAGGCGGCAAGTAGATAGCATTATGCCGCGTATATATGTCAATAAATTTTATCCACAAGGAGGTGTAAAAAATACAGGTCTCATTGACATCTGAACTTAAAACCAGGGTTAAATAAAAAGGTGAGAAACAGGCAGAAAAATATCTTCCAGTTGCCCGCAAGGTGAACGGATGGGAGGTGTCATGGACTAAAAAATAAAATTGCTGATTGCACAGATAAAACAATTGTGTTAAAGAAAATCGTTATGGCTCAAATTATAAGTATCGCAAATCAGAAAGGGGGTGTTGGAAAAACAACCACTTCCATTAATCTTTCAGCAGCTCTGGCAAAACTGGGAAAAAGAGTTTTGCTTGTGGACTGCGATTCCCAGGCCAATGCAACAACAGGTATGGGAATTGATAAGCCAGACTTAAAATATTCTCTTTATCATGGACTTATTGATGAGGCAGGTATTGATGATATCATCATGCCGTGTATGCTGCCCAAACTGAAAATGATTCCTGCCAATATTGATCTTATCGGTTTTGAAATAGAACTGGTATCAGCCAGTAGCAGGGAAAAAAAGTTAAAAGAACTTCTCTGGCAGGTTAAAGAAAAATTTGATTATATTATCATTGACTGCCCGCCTGCTTTAAGCCTGTTGACAGTCAATGCATTTACAGCTTCCAGTTCTGTTTTGATTCCACTTCAAAGTGAGTTTTATGCCCTGGAAGGTTTAGGGCATTTATTAAATACCATAAAGCGGGTCAAGGCTTCTTTTAATCCTGGATTAAAGATTAAGGGAATTCTTCTGACCATGTATGATCAAAGAACAAATCTTGCCCAGAATGTTGTTGATGATACAAAAAAATATTTTAAGAATATGGTTTTTAAAACAAAGATACCGCGTAATGTAAAACTTGGTGAAGCACCAAGCTATGGTTTGCCGGTTATTTTATATGATAAACATTCTCAAGGATCAAAGAGCTATACTGCTTTTGCAAGGGAGATGTTAAAAAGATGAAAAGTAAGAAAAATACAGGACTTGGCCGTGGGATTTCAGCATTAATACCTGATTTTGAAACAGCGGGCTCAGATTCTGATTCTGATTTTTTTATGTGCCCCATCAGTGATATTGTGCCTAACCGATATCAGCCCAGAACCACATTCAGCCAGGAAGAGCTTTACAGATTAACGCAATCCATTTCTCAGCAGGGTGTTTTACAGCCTCTGTTGATAAGAAATATAGATGGCTCTTATGAACTGATAGCAGGCGAACGAAGACTTCGTGCAGCCAGAGCAGCAGATTTAACACATGTTCCAGTGATATTAAAAGATCTGACAAATGAGCAGGTGCTTCAAATTTCAATTATTGAAAATATTCAAAGAGAGAATTTGAATGTACTGGAAGAGGCAGAAGCATATCACAGGTTAATCACTGAATTCAATTATACCCAGGCAAAAGTCGCTGAAAAAATAGGAAAAAACCGCTCTACCATTGCAAACCTTTTGCGCCTGAGAAATCTTCCTGATACAATAAAGGAGAGTCTTATTTCAGAAAAAATTTCAATGGGCCATGCCAGAGCTTTGATGGGAGCAGGAGATGAAGAAAATCAGATTTATCTTTTTAAAGTAGTTCTTAAAAAAAGCCTCTCTGTCAGGCAGACTGAAAAGCTTGTTAATGATGAAAAAAAA
>CAYZCC010000282.1:0-218 GCA_964476805.1 uncultured Desulfobacula sp. | reverse complement strand
AAAACTTTTAAAAAAAATATCTGCAAAAGAGAGACAACTCCTTGATCAAACCAGTTCTCTGCTGACCCGTAAGATCAAATCCAGGGTTAGAATTAAAAAGATTGGCCAGAAAGGTAAAATAGAGATTAATTTTAAATCAAAAACAGAGTTCCAGCATCTTATAGATCTTTTGAGTAAAATTCAGTGAGAATAGTTGCAGCAAAAACAGCAGGCTTCTG
>CAYZCC010000281.1:911-2015 GCA_964476805.1 uncultured Desulfobacula sp. | reverse complement strand
GAACATTTCTAATATACTACAAATACTTGAAAAGAACCACTACATAATGCGCATTCTCCATAATTTCAAATAGTTACTTTTATGGATGGACACTAATTATCAAGTTCTAGACTTGATTTTATCCCGGATTTAATGGTAATCTCCCCTGCATGAAAAGAATGCAGCTCATATCACTCCATGGAGGCCACAGCGGCCAATACTGCAATCATGCAGACGATCTTCTTGTAGATATCATACAAAGGTATATAGAACTTGGATTTAAAAAAGTCGGCATCACAGAGCACATACCTCCCCTGAGCGATCAATTTTTATATCCTGATGAAAAGGAGAACGGACTGACCGCTTCCAGGCTGAATGAAAATTTTAAAAATTACTTTGATAACCTTAATAAACTTAAAAAAAAATATGCCTCAGAAATTACACTCTTTGCCGGCATGGAGACAGAAACATATACCGGCTACATTGATCATGTAAAAAATTTAATTTTACAATTCCAGCCTGATTATATTGTCGGCTCTGTCCACCATGTTGATGACATCTGTTTTGATTATTCAAAAAAAGAGTATGACACGCTTCTGCATAAATGCGGCTCCCATGGTCTGATGTATGAAAAATATTTTGATTTGCAGTATGAAATGATAAAAGTTTTAAAACCTTTTGTAGTGGGACATTTTGACCTGATAACAATTTTTGATAAAGATTACAGGATCAGGGTGACCCGGCCTACCATAGAAAAAAAAATAAGAAGGAATCTTGAACTTATCAAATCCTTGAATCTTGTCATGGATTTTAATCTGCGCCCTCTTTTGCGGGGGAAAAAAGAGCCTTATATCACAGCTTCAATTCTCAAAACTGTAAAAAAAATGGGGATATGTGTTGTCCCAGGAGATGATTCCCATGGCATTGATCAGGCAGGCCTTTATGTTGCAGGGGCCATAGAACTTCTTGATAACTCCGGATTTAATACGGCAGACTGGCCTGATCCAAAGCTTTTAACATGAAACCTGAAAATCTCACCATTATCCTTGTTAAACCCCACGGCCCTATTAATACAGGCTCAGTCTGCAGAACCATGATGAATTTTGGGTTTACAAAGCTGCGAGT
>CAYZCC010000281.1:0-901 GCA_964476805.1 uncultured Desulfobacula sp. | reverse complement strand
GTTAATCCTGCCAAACACTATAAATCGCCTCTGGCAAAAAAAATGGCTTTAAAAGCATTTACCACGCTTGAACAAGCCCCTGTTTTTGATGATCTTCAATCTGCACTTTCAGACATACAGATTGCCTTTGGAACGACACGCAGGTTTGGAAAGTACAGGAAAAATTTTTTCACGCCATCCGGTGCGGCTGAAAAATTAAATCAAGATTACAATCACGTTAAGTGTGCGCTGGTATTAGGACCTGAAGACACAGGCCTTGAGACAAAAGATCTTGATCTCTGCCAGCACTTTATCACCATCCCGACCCATAAGGATTATCCCTCCATGAACCTGAGTCATGCCCTTTGTGTACTTTTATATGAAGTATCCATCAAATCAGATCTGGGTGAAAATTATTATGACCTCACCAGTAAAAAGCTGGCCACAGGTGATGAAGTTGAAAATATGTTTACCCACATGAAAGAGAGTTTTGTTGGTATTGATTTTTTTGACAGCCAGAACCCGGATCACCTGCTGAGAACTTTCAGGCGCATCTTTGGAAAGGCAGGGCTCTCTTCCAGGGATGTAAAGATTATCAGAGGTTTATTGAGCAGGATTGAGTGGACAGAACAGCAGCGAAGAAAAAATGAAAACATAATTAATCAAAGTGAGAGAACATGAAGGTATTGGTATTGAAGGGCAGCCCCAGAAAAAAAGGGAACACGGCCATACATTTTCCGGCTGTTGTCGGAAAAGTCAGTGATACGGAAGCAATCCATTGAATTGATAAACTTTATAGATAAAATTGTAGGGGATTGGTAAAAACCGATCACCAATTCACGATGGTTTTAGATTCTGCAGGGGTAAACTGTCTGGTCAACTTAGTATTTGTTTTCTACGATCAGTGCCATGCCCTGACCGC
>CAYZCC010000280.1:0-2042 GCA_964476805.1 uncultured Desulfobacula sp. | reverse complement strand
TATCTTGCATCTGTTTTATTCGAAAGGAGGGATAAAAAAATGTATGGAGAAAAAAAATATTCAGGTGGAAATCATATCGTACTGCTGGGTTCTACCAGTGAGACCCTACCTCTGATCAATCAAATCCTGACCGATGAGAACAGAAAACAAAGAGATGTTGTAATTGCTGCTGATTTTCAAAAACATCCAATGCCTGACAATGAAGATGTCTTTTTTGTAAAAGGTGACCCTGGAACCAAAGAGACACTTATCAAGGCAAATCTGGCGTCAGCAGATCGCGTGGTGATTCATACTGGAAAAGATGAGAACTCTCTTTTTGCCCTTATTAATACACTTGAATTAAAAAAAGAGAGCTGTGAAGTCACTGTTGAGTGTCTTTCAAGCAACTCTCTGGATACTTTCACCAGTGTTCCCGGAGATTTTGAAGTCATCATGCAGATGACAGCGGAAATGATTGTTCAGGCAATGCAGGATAAAGTGCATATCCCCATACAGATTCTATTGAGAAATGATGAAAATGAGGAGATATACCTGATACATGTAAAAGATGAGCTCAACGCTGAATGGTGGGACCTGCATCTATACTTAAAAGAGAAATACAACTATCTCACCTTTGCGGTAAAATATGATAATCAAAAAATCCTGATCAATCCACCCAAGGAGACTCCTGTTTCAAAAGGGTGTGCCATCTGGCTTATTTCTGAAAAACGCCCTGTCAATATTGAGTGGAAAGATTTAAAAGGGAACCCCCCATATGATCATCATAACAACTCATAAAGGAACGGATTTTGATGGACTGGCATCACTGATGGCGGCAAGTCTTCTATACCCTGGTGCCAAACCTGTACTACCGACATTAATAAATGAAAATTTAAAAGCATTTTTAGCCCTTCATAAAGATCATTTTCATCTCTACTCTCCAAAAGATATAATTATTGAAGATATCAAAAAGCTTGTTGTTGTTGACACTCATTCATGGAACCGGCTTGAGGGAGTGGAATCGTTAAAGAGTAAAAAAGATCTTGAGATCATCATATGGGATCATCATCATGAGGGTGATATTGAAACAGAAGAGAAAAATATCAAAGATAGTGGTGCCGCCATCACTCTGCTCACCCGGGAACTGGAAAAACAGAAAATGTTGGTGACCCCTATTCAGGCCACTCTTTTTCTAATGGGACTGTATGAAGATACCGGGAATCTTACCTTCCCTTCAACTAAGGCGGAAGATGCCTATGCTGCAGGTTTTCTTCTTGACAAAAAAGCGGACCTTAATATTCTTGCCACTTTTTTAAGGCAGGCGTATGGTAAAAAACAGAAAAACATACTGTTTGAGATGATACAAAAAGCCAGGAGAATTGAAGTGTCAGGGTTCAGACTGAGTATTGTTAAAATGAATATTGAGGGGCGTGTTCAGAATCTTGCCATGGTGCTTCAGATGTATCGCGAAATTGTAAATGTCGATGCGGCATTTGGAATTTTTCAGGATGTTAAAAAAAATAAATGTATGGTTATTGGCAGAAGCAGTATAGATGAAATAAATGTGGGGTTTTTAATGAAAAGTCTTGGCGGCGGAGGACATCCCGGGGCAGGATCTGCTCTTTTAGAGGCAGCAAACCCTGACGCTATTGAACAGATGCTCACTGAACTTATTTCAGGCAATCAGCACTCTTCCATCATGCCGTCAGACATAATGTCCTATCCTGTCGTCACTGTCGATGGTGCTACAAAAATGGAAGAGGTGGCAATGATTTTAAGAGATATGGGATGTACAGGTCTTCCAGTGGTGAACAGCGATGGTCATGTCACAGGTATTATCTCCAGGCGGGATCTTAAAAAAGTTAGAAAATCAAAGCAGATGAATGCGCCTGTTAAAGCTTTTATGAGCAGGAATATTGTCACCATATCCCACAACAGGAGTGCTATAGAGGCGGTAAAACTGATGATCAAACATGATATCGGCCGTATTCCAGTTTTGCAGGATGACAGGATTGTTGGTATTATTACAAGATCTGATGCCATGATGTATTTTTATGATCTGC
>CAYZCC010000279.1:0-2053 GCA_964476805.1 uncultured Desulfobacula sp. | reverse complement strand
ATATAATTTCAGTATGTTACGACCCAAAAATTGCCAAAATCGGACTTTTTACAGGGTCATCATCCTTAATTTTATAGGAAAATGATCTTATATTTTTTAATCTTAAGGCAATGCTGATTTTTTACTCTTTTTGATGAACTGTAACGGGTTCAGACCGCCCTTTGCAGTGTTAATCTCTCATATCAAAGATACGCCTGGATTTACCGGCTACTCTTGGCAGTGTGCCATATTCACAGATTTCAACATCACAGCGGACCATGATTTTTGTTTTGATATGCGCCTTTATCCTATCTATAATATTTTGAGCATTATCGAAAGAGAATCCCTCTTTGATTTCCGATTTAATTGTCATATAATCCTTGCCGTCATCCTTTTTTTCAAGGTGAAGCTGATATTCACTTCCCACTGCATCAATAGCTGACAGCACCTCATCAATCTGACCTGGATAAATATTCACCCCCCTTAAAATAATCATGTCATCGGAACGTCCCACTATTTTATCGTGCATGGGAAGGATATTTTTGCAGGGGCATGGTGTGGCGATTTTTCGAGTCAGATCTCTTGTCCGGTAGCGAATCAGTGGCGCAGCCTCTTTGCAGAGCGTCGTGATCACCATCTCACCGGTTTTTCCATCTTCAACAGGTTTAAGTGTTTCAGAATTTAAAACTTCGAGAATATATCTGTCAGCCCAGTAGTGGATCCCTTCATGCTTATGACAGTCTAAGCCGGTTCCGGGTCCGTAAAGCTCTGTCATGCCTGTGATATCAAATATATCTTCAAGCCCGAGAAGTTCTTTGATTTTTATCTGCATGGCATTTGAGCATCGCTCTGAACCCAGTATCACCTTTTTAAGATTGATTTTATCTTTGATGCCGCGGTTGTTGACTTCTTCTGCCATGAGCAGCGCCATGGAAGCGGTGCAGCAGAAAACAGTGGGCTGCATATCAACAAGGAACTGGCACTGCATGTCAATGTTACCGGGACCCGTTGGAATGGCCATGGCCCCAAGTTTCTCGCATCCTGACTGAAAGCCCATGCCTGCGGTCCACACGCCATAGCCCACTGCAATCTGAACCCGGTCATTCTTTATCAAACCTGCCATCTCATAACATCTTGCAAACATGTCAAACCATATATCCAGGTCGTTCTGTGTATAGGAGAGAACCTTTCTTTTTCCTGTGGTGCCGGAGGAGGCATGGATACGGACAACCTCTTTTTCAGGGACGGACAATAAGGGGAGGGGATACCCTTCCTCTATATCTTTACCTGTTGTAAAGGGCAGTTTTGACAGGTCATCCAACGACTTGATATCCGATGGGTTTACGCCGGCCTTGTCAAGCTGTGCTCTATAAAAATCTGATCCGTTATAGGTGTGATTGACAGTCCATTTAAGTCCCTCAAGCTGATGGGCATAAAGTTGTTCCAAATTCTTGAATGGCGGCATAAAAGTGTTTTTCATGTTGCGGCGTCTCCTATCTGTCTTCACGCAGTTTTTGGGTGGCATCAAGATCAGGTTTTAAAGAATCAGGGTTCACGATGACACCATAATCTGTTTTTGCTTTCTCAATACTGACATATTCATACTGCACATCACGTGCTACCGCTTTTGGGTCCCTCTCAAAAGGATTCCCATATCCACCGCCGCCGGCACTGACAAATGATATCCGATCCCCTGGTTCACAAAAGGTGAGAGTGCTTGGATCAGCCATCTCCCCATTTTTAAGATATTGGGCTTTTGAGCCATCCTTTCCGCTGAATATACCCTGGGGTGGATAGCGGTAACGTCCTGCCTGCACGGCAATGGAGGTGGTTCCCACTTCATTTTTTTCTAAAGTCTCTTCACTGTTATTTATCTCCTCTGCTTTTGGAGATCGGATAATCATCTCTCTTCCAATACCGCCGCGCTGTCTGCCAGGCCCGCCTGAATCCTGCACCAGACTTCTTGATTCAACAATCATGGTTGTATCACTCTCAAGAATTTCAACAGGTGTGTTTGCACCGTTGGCAGGAAATATTGCACAGTGATGGCCGTCAAACCTTGAAGAAGCCCCCA
>CAYZCC010000278.1:0-2108 GCA_964476805.1 uncultured Desulfobacula sp. | reverse complement strand
AAAATCCGATGTTGGCAATTTTTTGGTCGTAATATACTGAAATTATATATAGCGATTTTGACATTTTTGACTTTTTACGAGACCATCAACTTTGAAAATATGATTTAAAAATTTTTAACACAGGATAAAATTTTATGAATTGGGATTGGGAAAAACTTAGAGAGAATCAACAGAAATTTGAAAAAAAGAAAGGTGGTGGCGGGCCTGGCATGCCGCAAATGCCGCCCCAGATGGATGAATTTTTTAAAAAATTCAAAGGATTTAAACTGCCGGGGATTTTTCTGGTTATCATTGTGCTTCTCGTGCTCTTTTTCGGGTCATCAACTTTTTTTACAATTGAGCTGGATGAAGTGGGTGTTATACAAAGATTCGGGAAATATAACAGGATTGCACAACCAGGTCTTGGATTTAAATTCCCTTCAGGTATTGAAAAGGTTACCAAGGTAAAAATCAAGAGGGTTTACAAAGAGGAATTCGGGTTTAAAACTGTACAGGGATCAAGTAATTTCAGGTTTTCCAATGAGAGCTCCTCTCAGGAAACTTCCCTGATGCTTACAGGAGATTTGAATGTAGCAGTTGTTCCCTGGATTGTGCAGTACAGGATTTCAAATCCCAGTGATTATCTCTTTAAAGTCAAGGATGTAAAGAGTATTTTAAGGGATATGTCAGAAGCCACAATGCGAACAGTTGTAGGGGACAGAAGTATCAATGAGGTTATCTCAAAACGTGAAGAGATTGCTGTTGCTGCAAAACAGATGCTTCAAAACGAGATGGATCAGGTGGAGTCCGGCATTAATATTGTTACAATAGAGATGAAAAAGACCAATGTTCCTGAGCCTGTCCAGAACTCTTTTAATGAGGTCAACCAGGCGATTCAGGAGAAAGAGCAGATGATCTATAAAGCAAGGGAGGAGTATAACAGGGCAGTTCCCCTTGCCCGTGGTGAGGCCAAAAGAATGATAAAGGATGCAGAAGGGTATGCCATTGACAGGGTTAACCGAGCTCAGGGTGATGGTGCCAAGTTTAAGTCTGTCTATAAGGAGTATATAAAAGCAAAGGATGTTACAAAAAAAAGGATATATCTTGAATCAATGCTGGAGATTTTTCCCAAGCTCGGCGCAAAATATATTATTGATTCAGATCAAAAAAATATACTGCCATTTTTAAATATGGGAAAAGAGAATCCCATATTGAATCCAAAGGATTAAAATCTCTTAACAAGGTGAATAAAAAATATGAATAATATTGTAAAAACCATTGTGTTGATTGCAGCAGCAGCAGGCATAGTACTGGTGTATGCTTCTGCATATGTTGTTGATGAAACCGAGCAGGTCGTAATTACCCAGTTTGGGAAAGTAGTGGGCAAACCTGTGACAACTCCGGGCTTGAATTTTAAAGTTCCTTTTATTCAAAAAGCCAGCTATTTTCCTAAAAACCTTTTAACCTGGGATGGTGATCCAGGCCAGGTGCCCACCAAAGATAAGACCTACATATGGGTTGATACTTTTGCAAGATGGAAAATTATTGATCCAATTAAATATTTTCAGACTGTTAACAATGAGTTTGCAGCCCTTGAAAGACTTGATGATATTATTGATCCTGCAATGAGAAACCTTGTCACTTCATATCCTCTTGTTGAAAGTGTCCGTAACTCCAGTCGTCCCATGGATACTTTTGAATCAGTGGTTGATGAGAGCAGAAAAAGGATTCAATATAAAATTGATCTGGGCCGTGATGAAATTACCAGACGTATTGTAAAACAGGCTGGCATCAAACTGATTTCCTTTGGGATTGAGCTTGTGGATGTTAAAATTAAACGGATCAATTACATTGAGAATGTAAGACAGGCTGTTTACAATAGAATGATTGCAGAAAGAAACCAGATTGCAGAAAAATACCGTGCAGAAGGCAAGGGTGAAGCAAGTAATATCAGGGGTGAAAAGGAGAAAGAACTCCAGGTGATAAAATCAAAGGCTTATAAAACAGCTCAGACCCTTAAAGGTGAGGCTGATGCACATGCAACCCAGATTTATGCCGATGCCTATGGAGTGGATCCTGATTTTTATGAATTTTTAAAAGCGCTGGATGTTTATAAAAAGACAATGACA
>CAYZCC010000277.1:0-2119 GCA_964476805.1 uncultured Desulfobacula sp. | reverse complement strand
AAATCCAAGATATTCAGGCAGCAGCTCCTTGCAGTCATCCATAATGAACACGCGTTTACAGTAAAGCTGCATGCCATGTTTTCTCTCCGGCCTGAAAAGATCCATGGGCGCCTTGGAAGGCAGATACATCAGCACACTGTATTCTGTTACCCCTTCAAATCTTTTATGAATGGTTTCCAGGGGGGTGTCCCAGTTATGGCTGATATGTTTGTAGAACTCTTCATGCTCTTTTTCTGTCACATCATCCTTTGATTTTGACCAGATGGCTTTTCTTGAATTAAGGGTCTCATCCTTTCTGATTTTTTTAAATGTATCTCCAATTGGTTTCCCGTCTTTATCCTTGATAATCTCATTTTCAGGAAGCGGTTCTGATTTTTCCATCTCCATTATGATGGGGTAGGTGACAAAGTCAGAGTGCTTTTTAACAATATGCTGGATCGTATACTCTTGTGTGAAACTCTGCTCTCCATCTTTCGGATCTTTGAGAAATAAAAGCACATCTGTCCCCCGCGTCTCTTTTTCAATCTCCTGAATTGTATACGACCCCTGGCCGTCAGATTCCCACCTAGTACCTTTCTCTTCACCGGGTGCCCGGGTATCAATCCTCACCTTGTCCGCAACAATAAAAGAGGAGTAAAAACCGACACCAAACTGGCCGATAAGATCAGTTGAAAGGGTATTTTCCTTTTTAGATTTTTCCAAAACTTCCATAAAAGCGGCGGTGCCTGACTGGGCAATTGTTCCAATATTATCATTCACCTCATCAAAGGTCATTCCAATACCATTGTCAGAAACCTGAAAAGTTTTGTTTTCTGAATCAATGGTCAGACGAATGTGATAATCATTGTCATCGCTGAACAGATCAGGTTCTGTCTGTTCTCTGAATCTCGCTTTGTCAATGGCATCTGAAGCATTTGAAATAAGCTCCCTGACAAATATCTCCCTGTTGGAATACAGAGAGTTAATAATCAGGTGCAAAAGCTGCTGCACCTCGGTTTTAAACTTACGTCTTTTTTTGGTTCCCATGTTCACTCCTGTTTTTTGTTGTTAGCCCAATGATATAAATTTGTTTAAATAATAATTGTAGCAAAAAACAAAATGTCAAGATAGGATGCGGGAATTTTAGGAAATATTGGATTGGCCATACGATGAAACCCCATTCATGGCAGAAAAACTCTTTTTTTAAATCATATTTTTTTCGGCTGGCACAATTTAGATGAACCTGTAAAAAGTCCGATTTTGGCAATTTTTTGGTCGTAACATACTGAAATTATATATAGCGACTTTGCCATTTTTGACTTTTTACGAGACCATCAATTTATAAGCCTTGAACTTAAAATATTGAATTTTTCCTTCATACCTGATATTAAACATCTTTAAATTTGAAGGAAAAATAAACAGAGGATCAAAAAGCAGCCGTAACAATTTATTTATCACACAAAATAACTTTTCCTTTTTAATTTAGTGATTAGGAGATAGAGAATGACCCAGAAAGATGTTGAACAATTAAGTGTAAACACCCTCAGAACGCTTTGCATGGATGCGATTCAAAAAGCAGACTCCGGACACCCGGGTGCTCCCATGGGACTGGCACCTGCAGCATATGTTTTGTTCAAACACTTTTTAAAACATAACCCTGCAAATCCTGAATGGATTAACAGAGACCGCTTTGTTCTTTCCGGCGGTCATGTCTCATCCCTGCTTTACAGCATCCTGTTTCTCTTTGGTTATGATCTTGACCTGAACGACTTGAAAAATTTCCGGCAGTGGGGGTCCAAAACACCGGGACATCCTGAATATGGTGAGACCCCAGGTGTTGAAACCACAACCGGTCCGTTGGGACAGGGTATTGCCAATGCCGTGGGCATGGCCATTGCTGAACGTCATCTGGCAGCAGAGTTTAACACTGAAAAGCAAAAAATTATTGATCATCACACCTATGTCATGTGCGGTGACGGGGACCTGATGGAGGGAGTCGGTCTTGAGGCGGTTTCCCTTGCAGGCCATCTGGGTCTTGGAAAGCTCATAATGCTTTATGATGACAACGCCATTACCATTGAAGGGTCCACAGATATTACATTTACAGAAAATGTAAGGGCTAAATTTGAAAGTCAAAAAT
>CAYZCC010000276.1:0-2154 GCA_964476805.1 uncultured Desulfobacula sp. | reverse complement strand
GAGCCCATGGTGATTTATCGGAAAATGCAGAGTATCATGCCGCAAAAGAGAGACAGTCATTTATTGAAGGTAGAATTGGTGAAATAGGCTATAAACTGGGTAATGCAAGAGTGATTGATCCGGCAGAAGTGCCAAAAAATTCAGTCAGATTTGCCAGCACCGTACTGGTTGAGAACCTTGATTCACATGAGGAGATCAAATACATGATTGTTGGCCAGGACGAAGCAGATATAAAGCAGGGTAAAATTTCTGTATCTTCTCCCCTGGGTATGGCACTGATAGGCAAGGAACCTGGCGAAGAAGCAGTTATACAGGCTCCAGGCGGCAAACGGGTATATGAAGTCATAGATATTTTATAAAGATAGCAGGGAGGGAGTTTTGGCAAGAGTTACTATTGAAGATTGTCTGAAAAATGTGAATAACAGATTCACCCTTGTCCATCTGGCAGCAAAAAGAGTACGACAGGTGAGAGAGGGAGCAGATCTGCTGGTAAAAAAATCCAATAATGAAGATGTGGTTACCGTTTTAAGAGAGATTGCTGCAAACAGGATAGTTTCAAAAAAAGGTGAAGAGATAGAAGAGTGACGCTGTTTCTTGAAAAGTATAAGATACGGTAACCAGTGGCGATATATTCAGATCAATGAGCAATATTGCAGCAGATTATCTTTTAGAGATTAAATAATGATAGATACTCAAAATCAACCTGATTTCAGGAAAATCTCCATTGATAAAGTTGGAATAAAAGGGCTAAAATATCCAGTCAAAGTGCTGGATAAAATAACAGGTCTTCAACCCACTGTGGCGCAGATAAATATGTATGTTGACCTGCCCCACCACTGCAAGGGGACTCACATGAGCAGATTTGTTGAGATCCTGCATCTTTTCAGAACAAAGGTATCTCTGGAGTCCATCACCAATATTCTTGAAGATATGAAGGAAATCCTTGGCGCTCACTCTTCACATATTGAGATTACATTCCCCTATTTTATTGAGAAAAATGCCCCCCATACATCTTCCAGAGGTCTCATGGATTATACCTGTTCAATAATAGGGTCGTCCAACAGCAGAAAACAGACAGATATTGTCCTGACAATTTCAGTTCCCATAACATCGGTATGCCCGTGTTCCAAGGAAATAAGCAAAGACGGCGCCCACAATCAGAGAGGAGTAGTAAAGGTAAGCACCCGGTTTAAAAAATTTATCTGGATTGAAGATATTGTCGAAGTTGTAGAGAAAAGCGCCTCCTGTGATATCTTTTCAGTACTCAAGAGGGAAGATGAAAAATTTGTCACTGAAAAAGCCTATAATAATCCCAAATTTGTTGAAGATGTAGCAAGGGATGTTTCAAAGATATTGATGGATGATGAAAATATCACCTGGTTTTCTGTCAGTGCAGAAAATTTTGAATCCATTCACAATCACAGCGCTTATGCCTATATTGAGAAATAATGATTAATTCCGAATGCAGTAGATCCTCACTGTTTCAAAACTGAAAATTAAAAGCCCACATCATAGATCTCACAATCCTGCAGCCAGCTCAATAAGATCTGATAAAATTGAATCATAATTTTTACCATCCTGGTTGACCATAATAACATAAGGGTAAAGCCTTTTATCTCTGTCGATAATATATCCAGCCCTGCACCGCACACGGGTCAGTGTTCCGGTTTTGTAATAATCGACTTCTGATTTTTTCAAAAGTGTATGGTATGGCATGAACTCTAAAAGTATTTTCAGCATCTGCAAAGGGGTTATAAGGTTTGACCTTGAAAGGCCTGATCCTTCAGAAATCGTAATGTTTTTAAGGTTTAGAGTCTGTCTGGAAAAAAGAGTGATCGCTTTAAGACCTTTTTCAAATGTTGCAGGCTCTCCATAGATTTTTGCCCCTGCTGCCAGCAAAAGCTGATTGGCAATAAAATTGTTGGAAAAGCTTAAAAGTTTTTTTACAACTTCAGTCAGTCTAAACGGAGATTGAAAAGAGTATATCTTTTTGCCTTTCACCTCAAATCTGCCCTGGAAAACGGAACCGGTTGCCTTCATACCATTCTGCTTGAGAAAAAAATCTATAAGAAAACCGGGATATAAAAAACTCTGCTTTTTTGAAAGCAGTATCCTGCCCTGATTGAGACCGCTGTCTTTAACATTTTTATAAAA
>CAYZCC010000275.1:0-2172 GCA_964476805.1 uncultured Desulfobacula sp. | reverse complement strand
AAATTACTTTACCTCATCCATCCATTTTGCTCCTGTTACCAACACTCAGAAAATGTCTGAAGCCGCCATCGCATCTGTATCCAACGCTTCTTATTATGTCAGCGGCAGTTTCTGGCCACAGAGCAATGGCCGCATCGAGATTAAAGTAAAGCTTTCAGATATTAAGGGGCAGGTGTTAGCGTCTGAACAGGTAGTGATAAAAAACAGCAATATTGATCCAGAGTGGCTTAAAATAACCCATCAAATACCAGCTTTTCTGCCGGAAAGTTCAGAACAATCCATTGAGCTTTCTCCCCAAAAAGAAAAAAACAGCCTCCCGTTTAAAAAAGGGGAAAAGATCATATCTGGCACTGGCGTGTTGCAAATCGCTTCACAGCCAAGAGGAGCAGATATATTCATAAATGGAAATTTTCGCGGGACAGCCCCCTTTGAAATAACAGGTGTTGATCCCGGCAGTTATACCATAAAGGCAAGGCTTAGAGGATATCATTCAGAAGATAAAGAAGTGATGATACAAAGCGGCAGAAAAGCGGTTGTAAATTTTTATCTGGAGAGAAAATTTATTTTGCCGCCCAAACCAGGAGGGAAGAAAAACCATTTTATAAAAAGACGACCGCCAAACCCATGGAGATAATATGATTTATTTTAAAAAATGCATTCTGATTTTACTGTCTGTTATATTGTCCTCATCCATAGCGCTTGCAGGAGATGACAGGTTTCAAACGACAAGTGAAGAAATAGTAAAAGAGCTGACCCGGCCACCTGTTAAATACAGGAAATACAGAAGTCTTGGAACAGCAAAAAAACGTGCCATAAAGGTGGTTCAGAGAGTTGAGAACAAAATTGAAGAAACAGTGGTAATAATTGATGAAAATATTGATATTCCAAAGGTTAGACTTAAAATAGAGTTTGATTACAACTCTTCTGCCCTGAGAAATTCCTCCTATCCTCTTTTAAAGGAAGTCAGCAGGGCTTTGAAGTCTGACCAGCTAAGAGACAAAGATATCATGATTAACGGACATACCGACTCTGATGGGAGCGAGCCGTATAATCTGAGACTCAGTCTTGACCGTGCTGATTCTGTAAAAGCATTTCTTGTTACAACTTTTGATATCCCCGAAGAGAGGCTTCTTATAAGAGGTTATGGAGAGATGCTGCCCCTTAAACCCAATATAAATTCTTATAACAGGCAGATCAACAGGAGAGTGGAGTTTGAAATTAATAATTGATAAATTGACATGTGATGGTTGCAAGTAGGGGACAGATAATGTGGGAGGCAGATAATGAATAAAAATCTGATTTTTTCTTTAATCATGCTGATCGTGCTGCTGAATATGTCAGCTTTTGACCGGTCAGTTTTTAATACGTCAACAGCCTATGCATCCAGCCGCACTGCCCTTGTAATCGGCAACAGTCGATATCAGTCCGCCCCGTTAAAAAATCCTGCTAATGATGCCAGGGATATTGCAGCACTGCTGAAAAAATATGATTTTGATGTCAGACTGATTCTTAATGCATCGCATCGTGAAATGGAAACGGCGGTTCGCTCTTTTGGTAAAACATTGCGGCAACGTCGTGGTACCGGTTTGTTTTATTATGCAGGGCATGGGATACAGGTTAAAGGCCGCAATTATCTGGTGCCTTTAAAAAGTACAATCGAATCTGAAGGGGATGTTGAATTTGAGGCGGTGGATGCAGGATTGATTCTCAATAAAATGGAAGATGCAGGCAATGGGCTGAATATCGTTATTCTTGATGCCTGTCGGAATAATCCATTTGCCAAAAGCTTTCGATCATCGACTCCCGGACTTGCCCGCATGGATGCACCCACGGGGTCTCTGGTGGCCTATGCCACAGCTCCTGGATCCGTTGCTGCGGATGGTGAGGGCAGAAACGGTATTTATACAAAGCATCTTCTTAAAAATATGAGAAAACCAGGATTGCCCATTGAGAAGGTTTTTAAAAATGTAAGGGCGGGGGTCTTGTCAGAAACCAATAAAAAACAGACCCCATGGGAACTCTCCTCCCTGACAGGTGATTTTTATTTTATATCTGACAAAGCAGAACCTGCTTCAGTCAAAATAGAACCTGCTACAGCCAAAATAGAACCTGCTGCAAAACATGAGGATAACGAACCTTTGGATATAAATGCTCTCCTTGCCCGGGCAGAAT
>CAYZCC010000274.1:0-2181 GCA_964476805.1 uncultured Desulfobacula sp. | reverse complement strand
TCACAAAATAATTAATTTTGAAAATATTTGTTGCCGGGCGTAATCTATTGGCGTATTATTTTGTCAGACTGGCAAAGGTTCCCTGCCGTTGTGTGCAGCATTCATTTATATTCTGGAGCCTTGAAAGCAGCTATTTTTAGATTTCAAAATGAATTGATCAGGAGAGCATTATGGGGCAGGAAAACAATGGCAAACCAAACCGGAATGAACTTGCCGAAGAGATGCTGGTTACCATACGTCAAATAATTCAGGCAATAGATATGCATTCAAGAGTTCTGGTCAAGGAGTATGGATTGACTGCGCCGCAACTGGTGGTGTTAAGGAGTGTTACAAAAGAGAAAGCGCTTACTGTTGGATCTATTGCTAAAAAGGTCAGCCTGAGTCAGGCGACAGTGACTGGGATAATTGAAAGACTTTCTCAGCGAAACCTTGTTCTGCGTAACAGGAGCAGTAAAGATCGAAGAAGAGTCATTATAAAACCGACTCCTGAATGCCATGCACTTCTTGATAAAGCGCCTCCGCTGATGCAGGAAGTTTTTGTCAATCAGTTCGTCGATCTCGAAGAGTGGGAAAGATTGATGCTTTTAAGCGCCTTGAAAAAGATTGTAAAATTGATGAATGTAAAGCCTGTGGAACCTTCCCCACCCTATCTTGTAACCGGCGAAGTGGCACAGGAATTCAAAAGTGAGTGATGAGAGGTATCTATTTTGACTTTTACACCCCCATCACTCATCCCTGATTTGTTGACCTTAAATTAATAGTTTGTTCAAAGGTTCTGTGTCTTGCATCAGATATTGACGCCTCTTTGTCTTTATATATCCCCAAGTGGATATTCTCTCCACCCCAAACAGAGGGGTAGAATTCATCAGGATCATGGCTGTTGTAGTATGCCCTGGCAGTTCGATTTGAACCAGTATAAAACGGCTGCATATACTCTTTTTCAGTAGCATGTACAAAAAATCAGTCATATCCATATCATTAAAAAAAAGGTTCATCCGACTAAAGCGTACCTGGTCCCATGGGTCCCATGAAGGGCAAAGATCTTCAGTCTCTGGGGAGGATCAATATTAATAATATTAATAGTATTTGTTTTACTTCTTATATAAACATTGATACCGTTTTTTTAATTGAAAACCACATTAAAAAATGGAGGAACTTATGAAAAAATTTTTATGTTTTGCACTTGGTATTTTTTTAGTAACAATAGATAGTTACGAAAGTCAGGCAAATACAAATTTGGCTCTAAAAAGCGCACGTCAAACATCGACTTATTACGCATTCTCAGTCGGTGTGTCCAATGCAATCATGGCGGGAGCCTCTGATATTGTCGTTACAGTTGAAACGAGTCCTGGCTCAATGGTAAATGTAAAAGAAAGCAAAACCAGAAACAACTTCCTTTTTACAGCCCCTCCTATCCTGATAAGATCGGCTATCGCCGCTAAGGGAAAATTTGAAGAAGGCGGATATGAGAACATCCGATCATTATTGCCTCTGCCGGGTTTGGTGATGCACTGGGTTGTGACAGAACAAAGTGGAGTTAAGTCACTCCAGGAAATGGCCGGTAAAAAATTCGTTCCTGGTGGCGCGGGATCTGCCGGAGCCAAATTTACCAAAGAAGTGTTTGGTATTGTTGGCGTAGAGGAAAAAGTAAAATTTTTAACTGTAGATTTGAATGAAGGTGTTCAAGCTGTTAGAAACCGACGTGCCGTGGGATTTAGTACGGCAAGCTCTCCTCCTGCTGCCATGGTCACTGAAATATCTGCGACCATGCCGATACGGCTGTTGAGTCTTCCCGATGAATATTTCAACAAACTGTCACATAAATTTTCCCGCTATACAATTCCTGCAGGTACTTATTCTGGTGTTGATTCTGACACAAACACAATCAGCCTTTTAGTGGGTATGTATACAAAAGCCGATCTTCCTGAACAAACTGCATATAAGATTACAAAAGCTTTTTGGGAAAACAGATCAACATGGGAAAAAGTTCATCCTGCAATGAAACTTTTAAAAATGTCTGATGTGAACTCACTTGTTGCGGGACTACATCCGGGCGCAAAACGATATTATGAGGAAATCGATTTTAAACTAAATGTCAAATAAAATTTTTCAGCACCTTACTATCCCATAGCTTGGCGTTTAAAAAGTGTAGAAGAGAATTAATGGAAGGCGTCTCCCTAA
>CAYZCC010000273.1:0-2187 GCA_964476805.1 uncultured Desulfobacula sp. | reverse complement strand
TTCTCAAGTGCACTGGTCAACTCTTCATAATCATCTGAAGCCACAGGATACATGGAAGAGAAAACAACAGGAGTGGGTTCTCTGAACCCGGGCATTGCATCTTTACATTTTTTATCGGGCATTGTGACGGTATCTCCGGTTTTAACATCACGTATGTTTTTAATTCCGGCAATAAAGTACCCGACCTGGCCAGCTACAAGTTCTTTTTGCGGTTTGCGCTCAATTTGAAACAGCCCGACCTCTTCTATTTTATACTGGGCACTGTTTGACATGAATAAAATTTTATCACCCTTTTTTATGCTGCCTTCAAAAATCCTGAAATGTACGATTGTACCCCTGAATGCATCATAATGTGAATCAAAGATAAGCGCTTTGAATGTGGAGTCATCTGAGGCGGCAGGCGCAGGTACAACTTCAACAACGGCTTTTAAAATTTCATCCACTCCCGTCCCCTTTTTTGCAGATACAAGCAGGGCATCCTCGGAATCAAGTCCGAGATCTTCTTCTATCTGCTCTTTAACCCACTCTATTTCTGCAGAAGGCAGGTCAATTTTATTGATTACAGGTATGATCTCAAGGTCGTGCTCCATGGCAAGATATAGATTGGCCAGGGTTTGTGCTTCAACACCCTGGCTTGCATCAACGATGATCAAAGCGCCTTCACAGGAGGCAAGTGCCCGTGAGACCTCATAGGAAAAATCCACATGCCCCGGGGTATCAATCAGATTTAACAGGTATTGGGAACCCTCCTTGGAAGTATAGGGGAGAGATACTGTCTGGGATTTTATGGTAATACCTCTCTCTCTTTCAATATCCATGGAATCCAGGATCTGATCTTTCATATCCCTGTCTGAAATAATACCTGAAAGCTGTATCAACCTGTCAGAAAGAGTTGATTTTCCATGATCAATATGTGCAATAATACTGAAATTTCTAATATTTTTTTTAACTGGTTTCAATTGAACTCCAACCCAACCGCTACACTCTCTAAAAGGCACAAGCTGGTAAATTTTATTTTTAGTTTTAAGCCTGCCTTACAATAAAAAATTGAAGAATGGAAACAACCGTTTTACTCTTCAATATAAAGCTATTGACAAACATGACATTTTTAGCATAAATTTAGGAAATTATATTTATCAATTGAGTTGAAATTAGTCAAGCGACGCTCTTTTGAACAAAAAATGCAAATGGAGAAAAAGTCTATGGCGCATTCCATTCTGGTTGTTGATGATGATATTGCTGTTAAAAATTCTATGGAAGAGTACTTAAAAACTCTAAAGTACAAGGTTAAAACTACTGAAAATGCAAAAGAAGCCCTGGACACACTTCAGATTTTTAATGCTGATATTGTTATTACAGATATAATGATAAAGGGCATGGACGGCCTTGAACTGACAAGAAAAATAAAATCCAAATATGATGCCGATGTTATGGTTGTGGCCGGATACAGCGCTGAATACTCCTATAAAGATGCCATACAGGCAGGCGCCAGTGATTTTATTTTTAAACCTTTCCGGTTTGAGGAGTTAGAGTTTAGAATCAACAGAGTATTGCTGGAAGCAGAAGTTAAAAAAAAGAACGCTCACCGTTTAGAAAAACTTAAAACCCTTGCCATTACAGATGCCTTGACAAAACTTTATAATTCACGACATCTTTTCTCTGAAATCAAAACTGAAATCAAAAGAAATAAGCGCTATTCACACAATTTATCTCTGCTGATTCTGGATATTGATTTTTTTAAAGATTATAATGATAAATGGGGACATGTTGAAGGTGATAAAGTACTCAAGGGGATAGGCAGGACAATAAAATCATGTATGAGATCCATGGATACTGCCTACAGATACGGAGGAGATGAGTTTGCTATTCTTTTACCGGAAACCGGTATTAAGAAAGCATGTGTTGTGGGATCAAGAATCAGGAACAATATCAGTGAACTTGTTTTTGAACCTGAACCAGGAGTAAAAAAATCAGTCAAAATGAGTATAGGTGTAACAGAACTCGTGGATGGTGAGGATTACAGGACATTTATCAAAAGAGCTGACAAAGCACTTTACCAATCAAAGGAGAGTGGCAGAGATAAACTCTGTTACCTGTATTAAATCTCAATTGTACACGCTGACTGAATACCTGTCGTAAAACATTAATTATGGAGCCGCATGCTCATATCCACAGCTTTGGCCTGAT
>CAYZCC010000272.1:0-2190 GCA_964476805.1 uncultured Desulfobacula sp. | reverse complement strand
TCTCTTGTGACATTTATGATAACATCGAACAGCTGGTGGTATGATTTTTCGTGAATACGTTTGAAAATACCAAAAGGATCTATAAAGAATTTTGCTTTATTTACCGTTGTTATTTTACATCGTGTCGTCCCATGGGCAATCTTTTCAAGTGAAGCGATTACCTTTGGATGCACACACCATATATTGAGAAATATGGTGGGGGTCCACACGATGGTATGCAGGCTTGGGTCATGTTCAAATTTCCAACCGGTATGACTTCCCCGATTCTCTATCATCAATGTGAAAAAGTCGTCAATGCCGATATCCCGGGTAAACGTAAATTCATGTTGAACCATTTGTTTAGTGATCCTTTATCCGTCTATTATTTGCAATGGATTGTTAATCCTTTCTTTAACATAAAAAGATTGGAAAGTCTTTAAGTCATGGTTTTATCCTGACTTTTATTTGAATGTGGCAATATTGCAACGTTGTACTTTGGTTTTTATTGAAAATATCAACTGTTTTGCACTGTTGCATACCTAATCTGTAAGAGATAATGCAGGTATGCACTATTCTCGGGAAAAATCATGATGAAATATCGCATCATTTTCAATTCAATGAGAGAAAGCAACCCTTAGTCAATTTTATCTATTCCATTGGTATATAAGGATTTTAGTAAAAAATACCCCTGCGGATTGGGCTGTGTTTGGGATATTTTTCCCAAATGGCATGTTAATTGCTGATTTATGAAGAAAAATTGTCCTCATAAAAATAAATCAAGGAGATGTTGAATGGGTAAACAGGTCATAACCGCAAGTGATATTCAAAAGCTGTCCTTAAGTAGCAATAATACACTAGATGTCTGTGAAGCCGATTGCATTATCACTCCAGGTGCCAGAGATAAAATGAAAGAGCTGGGAATACAATGCGGTCAGGATGGAAGTCAAAGTCAATCAAAAAATGGTTGCAACATAAAAAATAATTCAACGACAGATGATTCTCAAATCAGTCAGGTGACAGACCAGGTTTGTGCTTTACTGAAACAGAAGCTGGGGAAGGCGGATACACCGGAACTGGTAGACGTCGTGAAACGTGTGGTTCAAGCCAGACTATCCAATATTAAAAGCCCTGCGGCTCAAGCGGCAAATGATGTTGAGAAATCTTCTGCCCTTTTAACCTGGGATGGCGTCTCCTTAATTGACGGTGATCAACTGTTGGATGAATGTTCCGGCCCGGATATTCCGGGTAAAGTGTTAATTTCCGATGCCATTAGATGTCATGAGCAATCCCCCCTGACCGCCACCTATATGAAATGGGAAAAAACATCATTTAGCAGAACTGTGGAATTTCCTGAAATTAATATCATTCTGGAAGGTAAACTGAATATTGTCATGGATGGTAATACCCTGAGTGCCAAGACCGGAGACCTGATCTATATGGCTGAAGGCGCCAGTGTGACCTATGACAGCCCCAATGGTGTAAAGCTGGCTTGCGTAAACTGAACAGGAACGATTCATGACCATACTAGATGATTGCATATGTGCCTGCAGGGAGAAGCCAGGCACTGTCGTTTTTCCCGATTGCCTCGACCAGAGGGTACTCAGTGCTGCTGCAAAATTAAAAAAGGAGAAACTGGCCACCCCGGTATTGGTTCAATCCCCTTTTGCTGTACGTTCTAAAATTCTTGGATCAGATGAAAGCCTGTCCCCCTTTACAATCATTGATCACACCAATAAGGATACCTTTGAACAGAATATAGAAACCTATACCCGGTTAGTGGAAGAAAAAGGCAAATCTGTTTCACGGCAACAGGCTGAAAAGGCAATGGAATGTTCCCTCGCTGCATCAGCCATGCTGGTCCGGCAGGGTCAGGTGGAAATTGGTGTGGCTGGGAATCTGTCATCGACTGCAGCCGTATTAAAAGCCGGTATCAGCATTTTACCGAAAAAACAAAAAACCATTTCCAGCTTTTTTCTGATGGTCTCCCCGGATGGTAAGCACCAATATATTCTGTCAGACTGTGCTGTTGTACCGGAACCCACATCAGACACACTGGCCGATATCGCCATAGCCTCGGCTGAAAAAGCCAAAAATCTGCTTCAGGAAGAGCCCCGGGTGGCCATGCTTTCATTTTCCACAAAAGGTAGTTCCAAACATCCCAGAGCAAAAATGGTACATGACGCAGTTGAAAAGATTAAACACCTTGCCCCG
>CAYZCC010000271.1:0-2191 GCA_964476805.1 uncultured Desulfobacula sp. | reverse complement strand
TGCAAGAGCAGCCCTTACATATACAAAAGCCAATGCTAAGCAGCTTGACATAAAAAAAGAAGATATAGATCACAGTGATATCCATATACATGTGCCGGCCGGTGCCATTCCAAAGGACGGACCCTCTGCAGGGATTGCCATTGCCACCGCATTAATTTCTGCTTTTACCAATAAAAAGGTTAATAATAAAGTAGGAATGACAGGTGAGATATCTTTGCGGGGAAGAGTTTTACCCATTGGCGGTCTTAAGGAGAAAGCACTGGGTGCCTTGCGGGCAGGTATTGAACAGATAATAATTCCTGAAAAAAACAAGAAAGATTTATATGATATGCCAAAGGTTCTCAAGAAAAAGATTGAATTTACATGTGTTAAGGATATCCAACAGGTGCTGGATATTGCCATTGAAGGCAGAGCTGTGAAAAAGGTTAAATAGTTGAAACTTCTTGGACTGAGTACAGCTGAACAGGGGTGCAGCCTTGCTGTTGTAGAAAATGACAATCTTGTCTGTGAAGAATTCTGGACAAACAGACAGTCCCTTTCCAAACGTGTTTTAAAAATGGTTGAACACATGCTTGAAAAAAGGGCATTTATGCCGCTTGATGAGATCGATGGTTTTATTGCATCAAAAGGTCCTGGAAGTTTTACAGGACTTAGAATCGGTATCAGTGTCATAAAGGGGATTGCCTGCGCGCTTGATAAACCGGCAGCAGGAGCTTCAAGCCTTGATGGTATTGCATTTAGAGTGAAATATTCATCCATTCCAGTTTGTGTGATGATGGATGCAAGAAGGGATGAAGTTTATTGTGCTCTCTACAGGTTTGATCAGGGCAGGCTTGTTTCAAAAACCAGGGAGATGGTTACTGATCCTGAAAAAGCAATTGAGTTGACAAAAGGTGCCACTCTGTTTGTGGGGTCTGGCTCAAAGGTTTACAAAAATATTATCGAGCAGAAAGCGGATAGCCCTGTTATTGCAAACAATTTTCAGGATCATGTCAGTGCTTCCGCAATGATTCAATCTCTTGGGTCTAAAGAGGGTTTTTTGCATGACCCTGAAAATATTCTTACGCCAGGTTATATAAGAAAATCAGATGCACAGTTAGAATATGAGAAGTGATCATCATGTAACAGGTTTTGTGAAATTACAGCCAATATAAAGGAAATTAAGCACGGTAATTTTGTTCTAACATTTAAATGTAGAATAAAATTACGGAAATTGTGAGTTGTGATTGACAAAGTGGTGAATTTTTTGATAATACATTCAAACTTATAGTTTTAAAAAGTGAAATATGGATAATTCAAAATGGCCGGCGCGGGTTATTATACCTGTTGCGCAACCCGGCCTGATATTTATTTTAATAACCATCCTCTTTACAGGGATTCTTTTTTATTTTGGGTGGCATTTTTTTGCCTGGATTTTTGTGGTAGTGACTTTTTTTGTCTGCTGGTTTTTCAGAGATCCCCACAGAAATATCCCTCAGGATGAAAGAAGTCTTATCTCTCCGGCTGACGGAAAAGTGATTGTTATTGAGAAGATGGAGCAGTGTGAATATCTCTCTGGACCATGTATTAAGGTGTCTGTCTTTATGAATGTTTTTAATGTTCATGTGAATCGGGTCCCTTTCAGTGGTGTGGTGCAAAAGATTTTGTATAATCCTGGTAAATTTATGAATGCATCCTTTGATAAAGCGTCCATTTACAATGAGAGGAATGCATTGATTATCAGGACAGACCAGGGCACAGAATATGCAGTGGTGCAGATAGCAGGGCTTATCGCAAGAAGGATTGTAAACTGTGTTAAAGAGCGTGAAAATATACAAAAGGGGGATAGATACGGTATGATCCGGTTTGGTTCACGTCTTGATCTCTATCTACCCCAGGATTTTGATGTTGCAGTGAAAATTGGTGAAAAAATTCAGGCAGGCTCAACAGTTATCGGATATATGAAATAAATAGTGTCTAAACGAAAAATTGATACCCTGAAGAGCAGAAACAAATTTTTTCCCAACGCCGTAATTGGACAAATTAGCGGTTTTCGGTCGGGCACTAAATAAGATTCACAGAAGGGAGTTATTGTAGTTTGGAACAGATACCTATTACAAAACAGGGTTATGCAACCCTAAAAAAAGAGTTTGAAAAATTAAAAACAGTGGATCGGCCTGAAACCATAAAGGCCATTGAGACTGCAAGAGCC
>CAYZCC010000270.1:1685-2193 GCA_964476805.1 uncultured Desulfobacula sp. | reverse complement strand
ATATGGTGAAACAAAGTCAGGATATCCTGGAGAGGAAATCTGACAAGGGTCCCCCCAGGTGCAGGCAGTATGGTATAATGCTACATGGAAAGCTGTAGAACAATGTGGCTTCCCAACTTGAATTATACCGGTCGACCGGTCATACCTAAAAAAACTCAAAAAGAAGGAGAAAAAAAATGATTCCATCAATTGTTAAATGTTTCAAACACTTTACCATCGGCCTATTCTCCCTGAGCATCCTTATGACGATGCTTGGATCATCAGTGAATGCTAAGACATCGGTAAAAATGTGCTACAACGGCCCACCAGATATCAAAACCAATGCTGTTCACGCCTATGCAGCCAGCTTTAAAGAACTTGTGGAGGCCAAAACCCAGGGTGAATTAGAGATTATTCTTTACCCCAACAGCCAGCTTGGCAACGAAGAGCAACGCATGGAGCAAACCATGTCAATGCCTTACTTCAATGTGGCTTCCTATGGTGGTGTCGCCCCGGTCTTCCCGGAGAT
>CAYZCC010000270.1:359-1675 GCA_964476805.1 uncultured Desulfobacula sp. | reverse complement strand
CAATATCCCCTTCATGTTTTCCAGCTACAAGGCAGCCCACTACTTTTTTGATGGCAGCGAGTTCTGGGAAAAAGCAAAAAAAGAGTTTCGCAAACGCACCGGGGCTGTTCTCCTGGAGGCGGTTGAAGAAGGCGGTTTTCTCGCCTTTACCAACTCCAAGAAAGAGATCCATTCTCCTGCCGACTTCAAGGGTTTGAAATTTCGAGCCATGGACGAAAGTCAGGTCGCCCTGTACAAGGCATTCAACGCAAGCTCTACCCCCATTCCCTGGACAGAGGTTTATATGGCTCTCAAAACCGGCGTTGCTGACGGTCAGATGAACCCGCCCATGTACATCATAATCGGAAGCCTTCAAGAGGTACAAAAGCATATGACCATGGCCAACATTCAGTATTCTGATCAGTTCCTCCTGACCAATGGTGACTTCATGGACAGCCTCTCTTTGAAAATCCAGGCCGCTGTTAAAAAAGCCGCCCACGAAGCAAATGTTCTTAACCGGTATGAAGTGGAAAATCAGGTTTCAACACGTGTGGATTTCATCCGGAACGCCGGAGTAAAGGTGATCTATCCCACACCGGAAAACATGGAGAAATTTCAAAAAATCGGGCAGCCCTCCTATATTAAGTGGATGGAAAAAAAGATCGACCGATCCTGGATTGATCTCGCACTCAAGGATGCTGCTAAAGCAAACGAGATGGCTTCTAAGAAATGAAAGATTCAAGGGATTTGAGCGGTTTCGCATCCTTTTGTGATGGTCTTTCCCTGACTTTAGCACGCGTCAGCGTCTGGTGTGCTGGCGCGTTACTTGTGGTCAATGTCACGGATATGCTCTTTGGCGTAATTTCCAGATACTTGTTTCAGAGCTCTCCTGTATGGACGGAGGAGCTTGCCAGGTATACCCTTGTCTGGATGGTTATGGTGGCGGCAAACCCGGCTTTAAGATATGGTGATCATATGAAAATAGACATGCTGCTGCGTATTTTTCCGGATCCGGTAAATGTTGCTTTGAAATGGATACGCAGAGTTGCCTTTGTCTTTATCACAGGATTCATGACCTACTGGGGAGTCATTTATTCTCTTAAAATAGCAAAATTTACAACCATGGGACTGGGTATTTCCAAGGCTTTCCCCATGGCCGCCATTCCCGTGGGAATGGGACTTTTGATGATTCAATATATCCTGATGCAGTGTGTCCCCAAAACCAGTGAACAGGGGAAAAGAGACACGTCACACTCATAAACCGGAGGCCCCATGGTCCTTATAATGATAATCGTTTTTTTCACCCTGATGCTCGTTGGGGTTCCCTTGTTTGTAAC
>CAYZCC010000270.1:0-349 GCA_964476805.1 uncultured Desulfobacula sp. | reverse complement strand
ATTTTTTTACCTTGGAGATTACGCCATGTTCCGCCTCATGGTTCAGCAATTTTTTGGCGGGCTGGATGTTTTCTCCCTTATGGCGATCCCTTTTTTCATCCTGGCCGGCAGCCTCATGAACCAGGCCGGCCTCACCGACCGGCTGCTGTTTTTAGCCCGGGCTCTTGTAGGATATTTGAAAGGCGGACTGGGCTATGTCAACATAGTTGCCAGTATCATATTTGCCGGTGTTAACGGCTCTGCTGCAGCCGACACCTCAGCCTTAGGATCCATACTGATTCCGGCGATGAAAAAGGAGGGATATTCAAAACCCTATGCTGTAGGACTGACAGCCGGCAGTTCCCTTATC
>CAYZCC010000269.1:0-2245 GCA_964476805.1 uncultured Desulfobacula sp. | reverse complement strand
ACAACAAGTGTAATCATTTTAATTTTTTTCATGAAAACTCCTCGCCTATTATAAATTATCCATTACAATATGCGAAGCCCCGGGCACAAATAAAAAATCCCACACCAGACAATGTCTGACATGGGAACCGTTTTTATCCTCATCTGTTGATCGGCCCTGGCCCTCGCAAGCAACGCGATCAAACATTCAGGCAGGTTTTCTGACTCCCGGATCTTTTTACTTGTCATGCCTTCCCGTTGTACAGTCCAACTCAATTCAACAGTGGCATATAGAGACCTTTGAATAACAAAATCAACCGCCATTCAAAGGTCTCTGTATGACGTTCATTCCCAGTTACAGCGGCGGGTCCGTTCCTGATTCACACAGGATTCCCTCTTAACTGCAAAATACAGCACCTGAAATATTTTAACAAAATAGCTTTATTGAACCGGGGTGTCAAGAAAAATTTACCAGACAGCCCGGCTGGTAAAGATTGATCCCACTTATCAGACACGAACGCATTGCCCCTCTTAACCCTTTGAGACAAATATATCCTGATTCAACACATCAAGATCATTGAACCCGACTTTCAGGGATAAAACAACAGCAAGCATGGTTGAAAAATACTCCGTGTAGAAAATTGAAAACATGATGGCCACCTGATATTTGATGGCAACAACAGGGATGGATCCTCCTAAAATCTGACCGGTCATCATGCCTGGCAGAGAGACAAGGCCGATAGTGGCCATGGATGCAATTATGGGAGCGATGGCCGCTGAAAAACTCTGTAGAAAATAGGGTTTTAATGCCTGCATCCGATTATTAAACAGCGAAATTGAATAGAGATACACCTTTTCATCTTTTTGAATACTTGCGTAAAAATGACTCAAACCGATAATGATGCTTCTCAAACTGTTGCCAAGAAGCATACCGCCGATGGGAATCAGATATTTTGCATCAAAAAGATTATCAATTCTTACCACAACGGCATTAAAAAAGAGCAGCATCACAGCAAAAGGAATGAGCAGAGAGCAAAAAAGAGGAGCAAAAAAGAGTGTAAACTTAAGATGGCTTGACCGGATGATGGAGTGGCAGGCAATGGATATCATGATCAAAAGGTAGAGACTGTTTAAGAGAGGGGAGTTGAATTTGAACAGAATTTCAAGATAAATCCCCACAAGACCCAGTTGAACACACATTCTGAGAATGGAGGTAATCAGGGTTTTATTGATCGCAAGTTTTAACCGTCTGTTAATATAAAAAACCGGTATCAGGAAGACAAGAAGCCATGCAAGGGAGAAGAGAGTAAGATCCTGGGCCCCCACTATTCCCACCTCTCTATTTTGATGTCCTGACTGTTTTTCCAGACACTGTCATGGGAAATAATGATCATGGTTTTGTCCTGATCAAGAATAAAATCTGCTATCTTCTGTTTCATATCTGTATCAAGAGCGGATGTGGGTTCATCAAGAAGCCAGACAGGACGGTTCAGTAGAGAACATATTAAAAGCCCGATTCTCTGACGTTCCCCACCGGATAAATCTCTTACATCCTGCTCCAGGGTTTCCCTATTTAAATCAAGGACATCTAACAGTTCAGTTCGTTTGTCATTTTTGCATGTTACTGAATTTGCTTTAAGAATCTCATTGATCAGATCATTAATGAGTCCTTCTCTGAGATCTATATCCTGGCTCAAGTAGAAAATCTGCTCTCTTATTTTATTGATATGGGCTTTCCTGATTTTGTACCCGTTAAAAATAACGCTGCCGCTGTCTATTGTGACAAAGCCCAGTAACAGTTTAAACAGGGTCGATTTTCCAATACCGGATTTGCCCTGAATCAACACTTTTTCATTTTTACGAATGGTTAAATCAAAATTGGACAATATCTCTCTGCCCTGAAGAGACAGGCAGACAGACTCAAACTGGATCATTGTCTGTCGCTTCAGCAATCGTACTTGAAAGATTTATAAAAAGGCCATCTGCCTTTTGAATGGATAAAATTATAAATGATAATCCAAAAACAATTATGCCTGACTTATAGTGAATGGCCATTCTACGTTCCTTTCATTACAGATTGATACAAAAATCTGATTTAAAAATGTCAATTGATTCAACTAAAAATATTCGTTGGATATATTTTAAATAATCGATCCGGTTAAAAAAAAACATAAATTAACATACATTATTATTGGATTCAATGAATTTAAAGCATTTGCAGTATTTTGATGCGCTCTTAGACCCATACAACAAGGAGATGGCAATCA
>CAYZCC010000268.1:1838-2258 GCA_964476805.1 uncultured Desulfobacula sp. | reverse complement strand
ATGCGCATTTTCCATAATTTCAAATAGTTACTTTTATGGATGGACACTAGTTAATCAGGTAAATGGCCAAGTGCCATGCAGGAGAAGTGTGATGAAAGAAATAAAAACTGTAGGAATAATAGGGTTTGGTGTAATGGGCGCAGCCATTGGAATCAATGCAGCCTCATCAGGATTTAATGTCATTTTTAAAGAGTTAAACGATGACCTAGTCAAGTCCATGTATGAAACATGGGTGATCAAGGCATTGAATAAAAGAGTGGCAAAAAATAAAATCACACAAGATGAAATGGATGAGATCGCTGGAAGAATAAAGGGAACGCCAGATTATGAAGATTTAAAAAATTGTGATCTTATCATAGAAGCAGCTGTAGAAAACCTGGATTTGAAAATAAATATATTTGGAGAATTATCAAAAATTTG
>CAYZCC010000268.1:1408-1828 GCA_964476805.1 uncultured Desulfobacula sp. | reverse complement strand
CCTGACCCAAGCATAAGAAAAAAGCTTGATATCTCTTTCAGAATTACAGGACAAAGTTTTGAAATTTTTGAAATCAGACCCAGATGGGATGACCCAAGTATTAAACTTGAAGGTTCAATGGCAAAAGCAACCTATGTGAAAACTAAAAAAATATGGAAACTATATTGGAAAAGGGCTGATATGAAATGGCACAGATATAAACCATTTGAAGATTCAGAATCATTAGAGGAAGTTTTAAAAGCTATTGACCAGGATGAATATGGGTGCTTCTGGGGTTAACCCATGTATTACTTTTATAATAAAGGAGCTTAAGTATTAATGGAATATATAGAAACAGATAACCTTGAAAAAATCCATAATCGAAATCTTGATATTTCCAGCTATATAATTGATGAAGATCACATTTTAGTTACAGGAGAA
>CAYZCC010000268.1:0-1398 GCA_964476805.1 uncultured Desulfobacula sp. | reverse complement strand
AGAATTTAAAGAAAAAAATCTTGTAACTGTCTATGAAAAATCAGGTAAAGTCATTGAACCAAACATTTTTCATCATATGCAAATCCAATTGCTAATTAAATGCTCAGAATTGAAAATTGTAGGTATCAAAACTAAACTCCCAGAAGCTCCCCACGATGATATATGTAAAGAAATGGAAAAAAGCCTTGATGAAATAAAAGGTCTTGTAATTGGTCCAGGATTTACCTCAAAAGTTAAAAATATTGCTGGTGGGATCAAGGGATGTGTTCATTTAACTACATTGCTTTTATCTATGGCTCCAGCTGTATTGCAAGGATATTGGATATTCAGGGGAAAGGAACAAAAGAGAAAAGATACTTCTGAATTTGATGTGGGAGAGTTTTTGATAGATGCATGCTGGGCATGGCGTAAAGATGGGCCGGTTGTTAAAAAATATATTAAATAAAATGGCAAATTGAAAAACGAGTGAACAGTTTTGAAATAAAAGTTAAATGCTATTCAGGATACAGAGGAGAAGAAACTCCCCGTGCAATTTCCCTGCATGATAAAGAAATACAGGTGAATAAAATTTTGGATATGTGGCTGGCACCTGGTCATCGATATTTCAAATTTTTAGGATCTGATGAAGGAATTTATATTATCAGGTATGATGAAGAAAAGTGTGTTTGGGAGTTAACATTTTATAACGGAAATATGGAAAAATAAAATTCAGCAGATTGGGTGATTTACAGTTTAAAAATTCCAGGACTTTTAATAATAGTACTGGGTTTTGATTCCTGACTTTGGGGAGAGGACGTATAGACAAAGCCTACAATATAACATTTTCATGATATCCATTCCATTTTAGTATGTATATTCATTGCTGTTGCATTTTTCTATCAGAAGTGGTTATCTCCAAGAATCTTTACGCTGGAATTTCTTGACTGATGAAGTTGGATCTGTTTAAATTTCTGAAATATAGCGGCGATAGATGCCGCGCATATCTCGGCCATGGTGATTTTAAAATGTTAAAAAAATGAAAGCAATATTCATTTTAGAGCGTAACAATAAAACAAACTCAGACGTCACTTAACTGCTCTGATCGTCCTCACTACTCCACTTAGTGACGTCTGTGATATTTATTTGGTAGAGTACGTTTTATACATTATACAACTTTGCTCCAGAGGAAATTAACAGAGTAACGATTATAATATATCAAATTTACTGGAGACTTCTGGCTATAAACATTATGATTCAGGCGTCAGAAATCGCCCCAGACTATCCCCGTTTATATTTTTTCAAAAACAATCCAACCACAATGTTTTGATTCAATTCGAGCCTGCACCCCTCGTCATTTTCTTCCAATGGAAGATGAACACGGCCGAAGCCAGTTCATTGAAGGTCAATCTGCGACAGAAC
>CAYZCC010000267.1:0-2352 GCA_964476805.1 uncultured Desulfobacula sp. | reverse complement strand
GTCACATCAGGAGGCCGGGTTCTTGGCGTCACATCCCTTGGAGAGAGTGTTAAACAGGCCATTGACAGAGCCTATGACGCCTGTTCAAAAATCTCATTCAACAACCATTTTCTCCGCAGTGATATTGGCGCAAAAGCATTGAAAAGGTTATCCATACCACCCAAAGTGGGCGTTATAATGGGAAGTGACTCTGATTTTAAAGTCATGGAAAAAGCCCTCTCTATTTTAAAGAGATTTGATATTCCATATTATGTCACCGTCTCCTCTGCCCACAGAACTCCAAAGAGAGCAAGCAGACTTGCCATGGAAGCAAAACAAAAAGGGATTAAAGTGCTTATCTGCGGTGCCGGTCATGCTGCCCATCTTGCAGGCGTAATCGCGGCTCATACAACCCTTCCTGTCATAGGAATACCCATAGACTCATCCGCACTCCAGGGTATGGATTCTCTGCTTGCCACTGTTCAGATGCCTCCTGGAATACCGGTCGCCACCATGGCAATCGGCAAATCAGGTGCGCACAATGCCGGTATTTTTGCCGCCCAGATCCTTGGCGTTTCAGATCCTGTAATTGCGGAGAAACTGGCTGCCTTTAAACAGGAGATGGCAGATAAAGTTGAAAAAAAGGCGGCATCATTTGCATAACAGACAAAAAATATTGACTGTTGATTCGGTAACACCGGAACCTGACATCATCAAACGAGCCGGAAAGATTATCCAGCAAAGCGGAGTGGTCATCTTTCCGGCTCAATACCTTTACGGTGTCGCAGTCAATGCTTTAGATGAAAAATCCATTAAAAAGGTTTTTAACTTGAAAAAAAGGCCTGCAGATAATCCTGTTCTTGTTTTTATCAGTACACCCGACCAACTTTCAGATCTTGTCATATCGACTTCCACCTGTGCCAGAATTCTGATGGATGCATTCTGGCCCGGGAATCTCACCATCGTATTCAAAGCAAAAAAGAGTGTTTCAAGACTTTTAACTGCACACACCGATAAAATTGGCATAAGAATTCCAGCCCACCCTGTTGCAAAAGCCCTTGTTAAATATCTCAAATTTCCTGTTACCGGCACCAGTGCAAATATCTCCGGACAGAAAGGATGCAAAAGGATCCGTCAGCTGAGCCCTTCCATTATTGATCATGCAGATCTGGTACTGGATGCAGGAGAACTGAAAGGAGGGATGGGAACAACTGTTGTTGATGCCACAAATTCAAAAATTAATATAATCAGGCAGGGAGCGATATCACAACAGGATATGAATGAAATACTTGACAAATTTTAAGTTTCCCCTTAAATTCAGCTTGATTTTAAAACAATTCTCAAATTCATGCCGGAGTGGCGGAATGGGTAGACGCAGAGGATTCAAAATCCTCCGATCTTCGGATCTTGCGAGTTCAAGTCTCGCCTCCGGTACCATGAATATCAAAGCTTTGATGTTCTCACCTCCTATTGGCCCAGTAATTCTATTAGCCGGCCAGTGAAATCAGTTGATCGGTATTAAGGAATAAAGCTGCTTTTTCACCAACATCTATGGTTTGAAGACCCTTTTGATGCGCGGCATCCACCAGGAGGAAATAATCTCCTATTTTAACTCGATAGCGAACGACGCCGCCAAGGAATTCCATATGATCCACTCGACCAGACATTTTAACTGTGCCGGGACCTGCTTCTCCGTTTTCCGGTCTGATTTCAAGGTTCTGGGGCCTGAAAATAAGGTTCGTCGGCCCGGGTTCTCCTTTTGATAAGGGAATGTGAATCATGCCGTCTTCAGATATAAAATAAAGCTTGCTGCTGCTTTCAATGATTTTCCCGGTACCGGGAATCACATTGGTAACCCCCAGGAAATTCGCCACAAACAGGTTGGCTGGATTGTCATATAGCTCAGTGGGAGAGCCCACCTGTTGTACAACCCCGTCATTAATTACCGCAATTCTGTCCGAGGTTGTATTGGCCTCTTCCTGGTCATGTGTAACAAAAATGGTGGTCAGGCCCAGTTTTTGTTGAAGCTGGCGTATTTCAAGCCTCATCTGTACCCTGAGTTTAGCGTCAAGGTTGGATAACGGTTCATCCAAAAGCAAAACTTTGGGTTCTATTACAATGGTACGCGCAAGGGCAACGCGTTGCTGCTGTCCACCGGAAAGCTGTGATGGTCTTCTGTCGGCCAGGTCTCTTAACCCGACCAGATCAAGGGCCTTATCCACACGATCTGCGATTTCAGCCTTTGGCAGTCGGCGTTCTTCCAGACCGAATGACACGTTCTTGCGAATGGTCATATGGGGCCAGAGCGCATAACTTTGAAACACCATACCCAGATCCCTTTTCCATGGGGGCAGACCTGAAACATCCCTGTCT
>CAYZCC010000266.1:0-2422 GCA_964476805.1 uncultured Desulfobacula sp. | reverse complement strand
GTTCATAGGTCAGCACATTCGGGCCGACCTCGTCTGCAAAAGCGGCAAACCCTTTGTCGATGTCATTTTCGCCACCGCCTCTTAGCCGTGCCATCATGACCAGCGCATGTAACCCATAGGTATTGGATATCGGCGGTACCACGACCTGGCCTTTGAATTTCGGGTTTGCAAGATCATTCCATGAAGTTGGCACGGGCCAGTTATTTTTTTTGAAAGCGTCTTTATCATAGGTCAAACCTGTAACGACAAATCCCAATCCTACCGCATTTTTGGTTCCCATTTTTGCAATATCATAAATATCATTGAAGATGGCGGCATTTTCGATGGGCGCGCAATATCCCAGGCTGATCGCCTGGTACATTGGACCGTCGTCAAGAAAGACCACATCAAGTTCTTGTTTGCCGGCCTGGGCCTGAAGTTTGGCCAGTGTCGATGTTGAGTTACCCGGAACATAAACAACTTTGACGTCGTTTACTTTTTCCCATGGCGGTATGATGACCTCCATCATCAATTTTTCAGTAGACCCTCCATAGGCGCCAAGGTAGAGTGTCCTCTTGGCCAAAGCAGGGGATGCGAATAGGCCAAGCACTAAAACGATGCTGATTACCCTGTAAAATTTCATTTCATCTTCCTTTCTCAATGGATTGAATTAAATTTGTATTTTCCCTTTTCCAGATATCCGCAGAAATTACGGAATACCATTTAACACCATGTATTAGAAAAGCATAGAATGTAAATATCATTCATTTCTGGTGTTTAATGATTGTCTTATATCCAGAAAAAATATATAATACAAATATTATTTATTTCTGGTTTTATACATAAATGTTATGCTTTGGTTACGCATTTTATTTTTTCAGAGGGGGAGAAGTTCTTATGATCACAACCCGAATGATCGAAGCGTTTCAGGCGTTCGTGATGACAGGCAGTGTTACACGAGCGGCTGATTCACTGTACATATCACAGCCTGCAGTCAGCCGGCTTATCCGAGACCTGGAAACTTCCACGAAACTAAATTTATTTGATAGAAAACGGGGACGTCTGGTGATTACAAACGATGGGTTGACGCTTTATGAAGAGATCCAGAACACCTTCATCGGTTTAAAACATATTGAAGATACCGCACGACGAATCCGCCTGGGCGAGACTGGCAGGCTGAGAGTATCATGTCTACCCGCCTTGTCCTTAAGTATTATTCCCGAAGTCATGAGAACATTTGTAAATGCCAACCCCAATATTGAGGTGTCTCTCCAGGTGCTTCCTTCACCAGCCATACTGAGAAACATGACAACCCAGCAAAGTGATGTCGGATTCGTCGAAGCGTCATTTACAAGTCCAGCAGTCGAAGAAATAGCATTCTTCCAAGTCGACTGCTTTTGTGTGCTTCCGCCCAATCACAGATTGGAATCAAGAGAGGTGATCCATCCCAGCGATCTTGCCGATGAAATTTTTATTTCTCTGGACAAAGGGTCCCATACACGTATGTTAATAGATGCCGTGTTTAAAAATGCAAAGGTGGAACGAAAATGCCAGATCGACACAACCCTGGCTAGTTCTGCTGGCGGTATGGTCCTCGAGGGCATCGGCATATCGATCCTCGATGAAATTACGGCCAAAAAATATGAAGCACAAGGCGTGATTGTAAAACAATTCCACCCTTTGGTTCACTTTTTCTTCCGCACTCTTTTCAGCCGCAACAGCCAGAAATTGAAACTGGAGCGTCAGTTTCATCATGCGTTTATGCAGGCACTGCCGGAAACAGTGAAGGTGATCAAAGAGATTTTGTAAATCAAGACATCCTCTTATAAATCAACACCCCCCGGAGAAGAAAAGAGTACTTTCTGCAAAAGCAAATATCTACATTGTCATTGCATCATGCCAGTTGGACATAATGATTGATCTTGACAAATAAATTTTGCTTTTATACTTAAAAATTGCAGCCTGAATATTATGCAGGGCTGGATGAATATAACGGTGAAGTGTTTATTAATGAAAAAAAGCCTTGGAATATTTTTATTCTAAAGTTTTAAAAAAGGAGTTGTAAATGAACATACTATTTTTTGGACCAAACGGGAGCGGCAAGGGAACTCAGGGATCAATCGTGAAAGATAAATACAATATAACACACATTGAATCGGGCGCTATTTTCCGTGAAAATATCAAGGGCGGGACAAAACTGGGTAAAAAAGCAAAAGAGTTTATTGACAAAGGCGACCTGGTTCCTGATGAGATCACCATTCCCATGGTGCTAGACAGAATAAAACAGGATGACTGCAAAAACGGCTGGCTTCTTGACGGTTTCCCAAGAAACAGAGTCCAGGCGGAAAAACTTCACGCGTCTCTGGAAGAAGCAGGCATCAAACTGGATATTGTCATTGAGATGATTCTTGACAGACAGATTGCAAAAAACAGAATTATGGGA
>CAYZCC010000265.1:249-2427 GCA_964476805.1 uncultured Desulfobacula sp. | reverse complement strand
CTCTTGAATATGCTTTTGGGACAATTGATACAGCATGTCTATGAAATTCAGTTGAAGGCTGGCCGGTCCTTTGGCTTTTTCTGCTGCCAGTTCTCCTGTAATACCCATCACTGCCATGGCATGGGCTGCTGCCATATCATATCGAGGGTTTACAGCGGCAAAAGCGCCGCAGACAGCAGTAGCAGTACAGCCAAGGCCTGTAACTTTCGGCATCATTGCGTGTCCGTTTTTCACTTTAATCAGGTTTTCCTTAGATACGATGTAGTCAGTCTCACCTGTAATACACACGACACTTTTAAACTCCTGGTTCAGCGCCCTGGCAGACTCAATGGCAATATCTGACGCATCTGTACTGTCCACTCCTTTTGTGGTGATACTCTCACTGCATAAAGCCATTATTTCAGATGCATTTCCCCTGATAATGGATGGGGATGAAGTTTCCATAAGTTTTCTGGCCGTTGTTGTTCTGTAGTTCGTGGCACCTGCACCCACAGGGTCAAGTATAATGGGGATCTCTCTCTCTTTTGCACGGGCTGCAGCCTTGAACATGGCATTGATCCAGGGGTCACTCAATGTGCCGATATTAATCACAACGGCACCGGCAATATTTACCATATCGGCAACTTCCGGTTCCGCATGGGCCATTACCGGGGATGCACCCAGTGCCAGCAGTGCGTTGGCCGTGTTGTTCATTACTACATAATTGGTAATATTGTGTACTAAAGGGGCGTTGTTTCGTATGGTATCAAGGTCATTCCAGATACGGGAAGGGTCAATGTTCATTTGGTTCTCTCCTTTTTTTAAAATCTTATGATTACTATTTGTGAATCCGCTTTTTTTTTTAAATCTTATGATTACCATTTATGAATCAGCTTTTTTACATCAATCCTGCTGTTGATCAATCCATACGCCAGTGCAAAATCAGCAAATCTCTGCCATTTTAACGGATCATGGGATTGGGAATCTGCAAAATAGGGTCTGGTCAGTTCAAATGCCCGGGTTTCAATTTTTCTGTCTGCCTGGGGCACAGCAGAGAGATATAGAGAAAGCGCTTTTTCAGGATTTGTCTTTGTGTATTTCAAAGCCTTTCCAAGCGCTTTTACAAATCCTTGGACTGCCTGTGATTTTTTTTTTAATGTTTTTTTTCCGCATACAAAAATCAGCTCTTCATAATCCGGTATTCCAAATTTTTCCAGTTCAAAAAATCCGGCAGTATATCCATGCTGCTCCATAACAACCGTCTCGTAGGTTTTAAATGGCCCCATGATGGCGTCAACCTTATTTGAGACCAGAGATGGCAGGATGGTAAAACCAACATTCACAGGGGTGTACAACAAGAGGTGCTACTGCTTTTATATCAACTCCTTTGTCAGCCGCAATGATGGTCTGGGGCTGGTAAGAGACTGCAATATCCACATTACCGGATGCAGACAGTTTCAATGCATCTGAAGTCTCTGACGGGCTGATGATTTCAACTGTAATACGGCTATTTTCAAAATACCCTTTTTCATCTGCAACATATATGGGCAGATGATCCACATTGGGAAACCAGTCCAGCATCAGGGTGAGTTTCTGACCTGCCCATAGATTTGGTGAGGCTGTCAGTGCTGTCGCCAGTATAAAATAAAAAAGTATTTTTTTCATTATGTCCTCTCCTTAAATTATTATTTCCATTTTACAATTTTTTTTTCTAAAATTCCCACCAGGCGCCACAGACCAAGTCCCATGACAGAGAGCCATAATATGGCGGCAAATACAATATCCACCTGCAGGCGGGCATTGGATTGTATCATTAAAAATCCAAGTCCTTTTTGAGCACCCACCCACTCTCCAATGACCGCCCCTATTGTTGCCACGGTAACACCCACCTTGAGACCTGCAAAAAACTGCGGCAGCGCCCATGGCCATAAAAGCATCTTCAGTGTGTCATAAAAGGATGCTCCCATGAGCCTGAACAGTATCCTGTACTCCTTGTCACAGCTTTTAAATCCTGAAACCAGACTGATAGTAATGGGAAAAAAAATGATGATCCAGGCCATGAAAATCTTGGAAGCAATGCCGTAACCCAGCCATACAACCAGAAGCGGGGCAATGGCAAATACAGGAACAGCCTGGGATGCCACAAGGAACGGAGCCAGGCCTCTCTCCACTTCAGGTTTTGTAAACATGATAATGGCA
>CAYZCC010000265.1:0-239 GCA_964476805.1 uncultured Desulfobacula sp. | reverse complement strand
GGCAAGGGGGATGGAAGTGGTGAGCGCCAGCAGAATACCCAGGAGGATCTCCATAAAAGTGACAGCAGCATGGGGAAGGATCATGTGCGCTTTTGTAAAGGCAGTGACAAAGACAGTTGATGGCGGCGGCAGTATAAAGATTGGTATGGCAAAAAAATAGACCCCCCCTTCCCAAATGAGCAGAATGGCGAACACCAGAAAGAAGGCAGTAAAATTAGCTGTTCTCACAGTTTAGATCC
>CAYZCC010000264.1:0-2436 GCA_964476805.1 uncultured Desulfobacula sp. | reverse complement strand
ATCCTTATTTTGCGAAGTATGGGGTCAGAAAACACTATTTATGGATGGACACTAATTAAATTTATGTACAAAAAATAAACTTATGTGATATATTCACCATCAGGTTAACAATACAACCCTAAAGTGTAAGCAGATAAAATGATAAAAATCGACCTTAAATTATTTGCAACTTTATCAAAATACTTTCCTGAAAACAGTGAATGTTTTGGTGTTTCTGACAATACCACTGTAGAAAAACTCATTTCAGACCTCGGAATTGAGAGGGAGGTTGTAAAGTTGATTTTTGTGAACGGTAAAAAGCAGAAAGGCAGTTATATATTAAAAAACCAGGACAGAGTTGGACTTTTCCCACCGGTTGGGGGTGGATAGTATATGAAAAAATCAGGTTTCCAGGATCGCTACAGCAGAAATTTTAATTCAATATCCCTTGAGGAGCAGAAAAAATTGAAAAATTCTAAAGTGGCTGTTATTGGTCTTGGAGGCCTTGGAGGCAGTGTCTGTGAAATGCTGGCAAGAGTTGGGATCGGCAGCCTTATTTTAATTGATGGTGACTCATTTGAACCCAGTAATTTGAACAGGCAGATATTGAGCAAAGAAGCGCTGATGGACTTTCCAAAAGCCAGAGCTGCCAAAAAAAGGGTCAATGCCATTAATTCCCAGGTCAACGTAAGCTGTTTTTCTGAATATCTTGATAAATCCAATATGTATGAGTATATAAAAAATGTTGATCTTGCTGTTGACTGTCTGGACAGCATTGAGTCAAGGTTTTTTCTGCAGGATGCTGCAAAAAAAGCGTCAATACCAGTTGTTGCAGGTGCAATTGCAGGGATGACAGGTCAGGTTACAGCAATATTCCCCGGCGATACAGGTTATAAAGCAATCTATGGAGAGAGGAGAGGAGAAGGGGAAAAAGGGGTTGAAACAATTACTGGAAATCTTGTCTGCTGTGTCTTTTTTGTCGCATCTCTTCAAGTTTCTGAAGTTTTAAAAATTTTACTGGACCGACAGGAGATACTTCGCAATAAACTGTTGGTTTCAGAGTTGTGGAGCAATACGTTTGAAATTATGGATTTAATTTAATTTATGTTCAGAACTGTCGACAGGCTTGTTATATAATGCAAATTTTTTCTATGCTGAAATTGGGAAACTGGGTCTGTTTAACCGCCTGTCAAGGAGGTCACCTTCTATGTATGCAAAGGCAGCCAAGATTATCAAAACTGCAAAAAGATGTGTGGCTTTCACCGGTGCAGGTATTTCCGTTGAGAGCGGTATCCAGCCTTTCAGAGGTGAAAACGGGCTTTGGAACCGGTATGATCCTCAAATTTTTGATATCAACTACTTTTATGGTAACATGAAACACTCATGGCAGGTTTTACGGGATATTTTTTACGATCTTTTTGGAAAGGTAAAGCCCAATGCAGCCCACTATGCACTTGCAGAACTTGAAGCCAGGAGTATGTTAAAAGCAGTCATTACACAGAATGTGGATCATCTGCATTATGATGCTGGCAGCAGAGTTGTCCATGAATTTCACGGCTCTTTCAAAACTGTTGTCTGCCTCAAATGCAAGGCAAAACAGAAGATTTCTAAAATTGATCTGAATATTCTGCCGCCTCTTTGCAAAAAGTGCGGGGGGATTTTAAAACCAGATATTATTTTTTTTGGAGAAGCCATTCCAGAGCCTGCACAGAGAAATTCAATGATTGAGACAAAAAAAGCAGACTGCTTTATTTTAATCGGGACAACAGGGATGGTGGCACCGGCAAATATGATTCCCACTGCAGCCAAGGCAAATGGTGCAAAAATTATTGAAATTAACCCGGTAAAATCTGAATACACCCACTCTGTTACCGATGTTTTCATAGAAGATAAGGCCGTCCATGCCATGGAGACATTAATGGAAGAGATAGATAAATTGTAATAAGAGTTGCGGTTGTGGTTCGGCATGGAATAGTGTCTGAAAAAATCGGTTGATTTTTTGCTAAAAAAAGAAGGAGGAATTTAAATGTCTGAAGAGTGTCTGTTCTGCAAAATCGTCAAAGGTGAAATTCCAAGTGAATTTTTATATGAGGATGACAACTATATCGTGATCAAGGATATAAATCCTGCAGCTCCGGTTCATCTGCTTCTCATTCCTAAAAAACATATAAGAAGCAATAATGATCTTCAAAAAGAGGATGGAAAAATAATTTCAGACCTTTTCATGATTGCCAAAGAGATGGCAAAACAGCAGGGAGTCAATAAATCCGGTTATAAACTTTTGTTTAATGTTGAGAAGGGCGGCGGCCAGGAGATTTTCCATATTCATCTTCATCTGATAGGTGGGTGGAAAAAATAGTTTATACCCGGAAGATATCAAAAGAGACATGAAGGACTCTTTTGTTTGTTAAAGTCACGCTTCAGGCTGCTATTTTCCAATTTCATATATTCCATATG
>CAYZCC010000263.1:0-2448 GCA_964476805.1 uncultured Desulfobacula sp. | reverse complement strand
AGTTTTGGTTTGTTTATTTTAACCAATCCTTACCTTTTGAGTATCAGCATCTACAAAGACACTCATACCATCCGTAATGAACTTGTAAGGATCAATCTCAAGCCTGTCGACAATAGGTACACCTACCACAACAGCACTAGAAACAAGAACCGGCTCAATATCCTGACATATTATTGCAGCAGGAAGATTGTTGTTGAGTTTTAACTGATATAAGCCGTCTATCATCACAACTGAACTACCTTTCCCCGATTTAATTACCATGATTTTTCCGGCGACATTTTTGCCATAAATATCATGGCCCTTTTCAACAACCAACCCAGTCTTGGGGTCACATAGATAAAAACACATCGCCTCGGTCGAAATTAAAGCCTCTCCCTTGCCCTTCCCAGCAACAACTCCACGGCACTTGTAGATACGGTCACTCATCATTAAACCCTCCCTTTGATTGCAGCTTCAACACAGTCAGACAGTCGTCTCAACAGAAAACTCTTTTGTCCCCGGCCTTCTCTGTAATAGGCTGCTTTTGGGGAGTCGGTAATAAACATTCCATCCTCAAATGATTTAAAGCAGGGCTGGTCAATACAGGTTCCTGCCACCAGCTCAACCCCGCATTCCTTCAGGCGCAAGAATTCTCCAGATCGCTGGGCAATTGTAAGCGTAATGTCTGAAATCAGGACCCAGAACGGAACCTTTGATTGAAAACCTGTGATCAGCTTTTCAAGTTCACACACCTGTTTATAGGTATAGTGGGGACAGCCCACCATCACCATATTGATATCCCCTGGTGAATCACTGAGCTTTTTTTCAATACCCTCAACATCTGGTGATGTGACGGCTATAATCTTTTCCGGCTTATTTTTGCCGAAAGCTGTTTCCAAATCAGGTGCCTCCGGTGTGATACCGACAATGTGAAACATGGGTACGGCACCCGAGGTGTTGGCTTCAGCACAGAAATAAAGAAGATCTTCCGGACGGGGACGCGAAGGAAATTCGGGGAAGGTGAGCACCGGTACATGATTGCCTGTCTGCATGCCGATATAATAGCCGAGTAACCCCCAATCATAACTTTCCTTTGGAATAAAATCGATATCAAACTGCATGGTTCCCAGCCGGTTTTCATCCAGAAGCAGACCATAGAGCGGGGCCTTGCCGATCACTGCCGAAGCAAGAGCACTTACGGATGATTCCCGGTTGGAACGGGCACCGAGAACTGAATTGACATAAGGGGTTGCACTTGATTCAGAGAAAGATACCACTTCCCCAAAACAGGGAACATTTAACTCTAACTCCGGTGTGCAATTCAGGCTCATAACCGCGCCAATCCGCTGATACACGTCATAGGTCCTGTGAACCAATTCAAGCTCATTCTGTGTTACCGAATAGAGAGGCGACAGAGCACAGACATCCCATCCCGGATTTGTCGTACAGGGAACTTTACAATTGGCCCCGCCATTGACAAGCAGTTCACACCAATAGGTATCGCCGTCCTGGGCACTGAGTGCCACATGGGTACGGGAGACATCCACCAGGCATTCGGCATCAAAGGCTTTTCCCACGGCCACAAGCAATTCCATGGCTTTTCTGCAACCTTCCCCTTCTTTTCCTTCTAAAATTTGCTGCTCATTTTTGGATAACTTCATACTTTTATCCCTTAATCTTTTTAAAATCCTGATTTCTTTTAAAACAACTCAATATTTGCTCTGACATATTCTTCACTAATAGTGATATGATTTGTCAGTGTGGCAATAAAATGTTCCATGTCACCTGACTGAGCAATATTTATGAATTCCAAATGCTGCCGGATCGATTCTTTTTCCTCTCCAAGACCGAAAACAGAAAGATTCTGCATCCTTGCAACATGAACGTCGATTATTGACAGAAACGTCCTTAACCATTGATTGGGCGTTTTTATGGCTTATATCTATCGTTGAAACAAACGAACCTCGACCTGGAACAACCTGCACAAGGTGCTCACTCTCAAGTTTTCTAATCACTTCTCTGACCGGTGTCCGGCTTGAATTAAATCGTTTAGCAAGAGTATGCTCGGAAAGGGGTTCACCCGGTTTGAGAACATTATCCAGCACTTCGCATCGTAACTTTTTAAAAATATCATCTGTAATTGCCATGGTATCCTCCTGGTCGACCATTTGTATTTAATTCAAATATACAGAAATTAACAGCAGTGCCAAGAGTTTTTTAAAATAATATTTTTCAGATAAGCATTTTTTGGCCCAATTATTCGAAAACCCTTTTTGCCAGCCTATATTATAGATAAATAGAGTCTGATCATTATTTGTTATCAGCAGAAAAATAGACTTATCGTTGCTCCGGTGTCCTTATTGGATTTGAGAGACTCTTGGTTAGGGTCACATGATCGTTGAGATCTTCGTATCCCAGGGCCAGTGCGTAAACTCTTTGTCGAAGCATATCGTGCACGCTGTGATCACA
>CAYZCC010000262.1:0-2502 GCA_964476805.1 uncultured Desulfobacula sp. | reverse complement strand
ATCTGGAATGATTAATGCCGTCGGTCTTCCCACTCCTGGATATCTGAATATGGAAAACGAGTGGGAATCCCTTGAAAAAAGAGATTTTCCCATCATTGCCAGTATCTATGGAGGATCTGTTGCAGAGTTTCAAAAGGTGGCTGAATTTGTATCATCAAAAAGACCTGAATTTATTGAAATAAATATCTCATGCCCCAATTCTGAAAAATACGGTATGATGTTTGGTGTTAATCCTCGATCTTCTCGTGATGTTGTGTCTGCTGTTAAAAAAGTGATTGATGTTCCCCTTATTGCAAAACTGACTCCCCAGGCTTCTGATATTGCTGATATTGCAAAAGCGTGTGAAGATGCAGGCGCTGATGCAATCTGTGCGATCAATACGCTGGGACCAGGGATGGTTATTGATATTGAATCACAGAGACCTCTTCTTGCCTTTAAAAAAGGAGGGCTTTCCGGGCCGATGATCAAACCGGTTGCTGTTCGCTGTATATATGATATCTATAAAAATGTGAATGTCCCAATAATAGGCCTTGGCGGTGTGACTACAGGAGAAGATGCCATTGAAATGATCATGGCAGGAGCGACTCTTGTGGGCATAGGAAGCGGTGTGAAATACAGAGGAATTGATATATTCACAAAAGTTGCAGATGAGATGGACGCCTGGCTTTTTGCCCATAAACTGAGCATGGAAGATATCAGGGGCGCGGCCCATAAAGAATAGTGGAACCTGCAAACTCAGATTTTTTATATAAATGGATTACCGTAATGAATGCAGTCGTTGACAAAACACCTTTTATGCTCAGGGTGGCAGCAAAAAAGATTGAAAACAGCAAATTTGCAACCCTTTTTTTTGACCATAATATGCCTTTTAAACCCGGGCAGTTTATCATGGTGTGGATTCCAGGTGTTGATGAAAAACCCTATACGCTTTCTTCTCATTCACAAAAAAGATTTGCCATCACCATTGAAGCAAAAGGAATTTTTTCAAAAAAGGCAATAAATCTCAGCAGAGGTGATCTCGTGGGAATAAGGGGGCCTTTTGGAAGGGGATTCGATGTTAAACCCCGCAACAGCTCAGCGGTTATAGCCGGTGGCTGCGGCATTGCGTCCCTGGCAGTTCTGGTTGAAACCCTTGATAAAAATATAACCTTTATCCATGGGGCAAGATCAAAAGAGTATATTTTATACCCTGACAGATTTGAGACCCGGCGTTTTTTCTGTACAGATGACGGAAGTTTTGGGCAGAAAGGTTTTGTAACAGATCTATTTGAAGAGCAGATCATATCAGGTAAATATTTTGACATGGTTTATGCCTGTGGCCCTGAAATCATGATGTACACTGTTTTCAAGATTTGTGAAAAGTATAATATCCCCTGCCAGGTATCTCTGGAACGCTATATGAGGTGTGGATTCGGGGTGTGCGGCGCCTGTGTATGCGGAAAAGAAGTGGTGTGCAAAGATGGACCGGTTTTTGGATCAAAAGAGCTGAGGGGTATCAAAGATTTTAATACAGCCGCTTTATTGAAATCAGGAAAAGGTGTTGATCTTTCCAGCTATGTTGCATGGAGAAGTGAATAGGGACCGGCCGGGAAACGCTAATTTTCCCAATGATGACGTTGGGGGAAAATTTTAATCCCCGACGACCGGGATACGGCTTGTATGCCGGCGGTTAAAATTTCCCCCCGCCCCTTGTACTTGAATAAATGGTCAGGTTTTCGTTCAGATACTAAATGTGAGAGGAGTTTTTCAAGTGAATTATAAAGAGGAGTTTATTGAATTATTAATAGAGTGCAATGCCCTGAAATTTGGTGAATTTAAACTCAAAAGCGGCAGGATAGCGCCATACTTCATTAATACGGGCATGTTTGATACAGGATTGAAAATAAAAAGACTGGGCTCCTTTTATGCCAGAGCGCTGCTGGAGAATTTTTCAGATGACTTTGATGGAATCTATGGCCCGGCTTACAAGGGAATCCCTCTATGTGTCTCCACTGCCCAGGCACTTTCTGAGATGGATAGAGACAGAGGATATGTATTCAATAGAAAAGAAGCTAAAACCTATGCTGATAAAGACGTTGTTGTCGGCATGGCTTTGACATCTGAAACCAGACTGATTCTTGTGGATGATGTCATTACTTCAGGAAAGGCAATCAGAGAATCCCTTGAAATACTAAAATCATGTGACAATCCAAAGGTTAAAGGTATCATTATAAGTGTAAACAGAGAAGAGAAGGGGAAAACTGAACAGAATGCATTAAAAGAGGTTGAACAGGTTCTTGGCATTCCAATTTATTCCATTGTCACCATAACAGAGATTAAAAGATATCTGCATAATAAAACAATAAACAATAAAACGGTTCTTGATGACAACATGCTGGGTAAAATCAATACGTATCTTGAGAAGTATGGCGCTTTAAATTAAACTGAAACACCCATTAACTTTATGTCGGTAGTGTCAAAAATTTTATGAAAAGAAGAAAAAAATAATGAGGGGTAATCAAG
>CAYZCC010000261.1:0-2515 GCA_964476805.1 uncultured Desulfobacula sp. | reverse complement strand
GACCGGCAGCGACCTGTTTCATATCCTTTGCATCGTACATTTCTTTGAAGGCAGCCACGATATCACGAGTGGTCATTCCTCTGAAACAAACACGGCAGTTTGCCTGATGGGATAGGAAAGCAATTTTTTTCAATATCTTTTTTGCCTCTTCGCTGACAAATCGGGTCTTGTTGATGACGTGTGATACGGTTGTGACTGAGACACCGGCTTTTTCGACGACATCTTTCATTGTTACCATCATCAGTTATCTCATTCCTTCCTGGCATATATATCCAGAACAACTGCCAGGATGAATACAAATCCTTTGATCACCTGTTGATAATAAGATGATATTTCCAAAAGGTTCAGACCATTGGAAACGACACCGATAATTAAAACACCAACCATAATGCCCCATGCACTGCCCCTGCCTCCAAAAAGGGAGGTCCCGCCAAGAACTGCAGCAGCAATTGCTTCAAGCTCTAAACCGGTACCGCTTGTCGGCTGTGCCGACCAGAGTCTTGCCGTCAATATGATGCCTGCAACTGCAGCCGTAAAGGAACTGATAAGATATACCAGTATTTTACCCCGTGCAATATTAATTCCAGCCAGGCGGGCTGTTTTTTCATTCCCGCCGATGGCATATATATTTCTACCGGTTTTGGTGTGGCCAAGGAAAATGTAAGCCACTATCAAAAGAAACAGCATGATAATGACAGGCATTGGAATGCCAAAAATCTCACCATTACCAATGAAAACAAATGTCATATCTGGGATTGTGATGGGCCGCCCATTGGTATACACGAGAGTCAATCCTCTGCCGATAGCCATGGTGGCAAGGGTTGCGATAAAAGGCGGTAGATTTCCAAGAACGATTAAAAGACCGTTGATAAGCCCCAAGGACATGCCGGCCATCAGCGCAAGCGGAATAGCAATCCAGATAGTGAATCCGCTTTTGATAATCAATCCAGCAGAAATCGCACCGCTAAATGCAGCGACTGACCCAACAGACAGGTCAATTCCAGCCGTCAGCATCGTCATCCCGACACCCAATGCAACAATAGCAAGGATAGAGGTCTGCAGCACAATATTCATAAGATTCCCCTGGGTGAGGAAATATTCTGTGCTGAAAGTCAGAAACAGGCTTATAGCCAGAAGAATAAAAAAACCGCTGAATCTCTGAATCAAACCTTTCACTGCCCCCCTCCGGCGGCATAGTGCATGATAGTATCTTGTGACGCCTCATCCCCTGAGAGCATCGCCGTGATTTTCCCCTGGCTCATTACTGCAATTCTGCTGCTGAGTCGCAATATTTCTGGAAGTTCGGACGAGATAAGGAGAACACCCATTCCTGAGGCGGCAAGATCATTGATCAATGTATAAATTTCATTTTTCGCACCGACATCGATACCTCTTGTCGGTTCATCCAGTATCATGATCTTGGGATGTGTGGTCAACCATTTGGCAATAACAATTTTCTGCTGGTTCCCGCCGGAAAGATTACTGGTTTTCTGGTCAAGTCCTGGTGTTTTTATTCTAAGTTTATCAACATACTCAGCCGCAATCTTCAAAGCCTTATTTTTATTGAGACGAAAAAAGTGCGACAGCCTTTTTAAAATGTTAATGGTTATGTTTTCTCCAACACTCATATTCAGCAGAAGGCCCATTTCTTTCCGGTTTTCAGGTACAAATCCGATACCGGCCCTGATCGCATCTTTGGGTGACTTGATCGATATTTTTTCTCCATCAATCACGATATCACCACCCTTAATAGAATCGATACCAAAAACGGCCCTTGCCAATTCAGATCGTCCTGCTCCCACGAGACCTGCAATTCCAATGATCTCGCCTTTCCTGAGAGTCAGGCAGATATCTTCAATTCCATTTTCACTGGAAAGATTTGTAATATTCAGAATCTCTTCTTCTGACTGGTTTGTCTTTACAGGTGCCGAATGCTTAAGTTTTCTGCCCACCATTAAATGGATGATTTCTTCAATAGTAATTTCAGAATTATTAGAGGTCCCAATATAACAGCCATCCCTGAAAACAGTTATCCGGTGTGCCAGTTGCTTGATTTCTTCCATTCGATGGGAAATGTAAATAATGGCAATTCCCCGATCACTCAGCTCTCTGATGAGCCCGAAAAGAACCTCTGATTCCTTTTCAGTGAGGGCAGATGTGGGTTCATCCATGATGAGAATCTGGGCGTCCAGTGACAGCGCTTTTGCCACCTCAACCATCTGCTGCTGTGCGATCGAGAGATCCGCCACAAGCGTTTGTGGTCCAAAATCGAGTTTCAACCGATCCAGGTAAGTATTTGCCTCCTGGTTGAGTTTCTTCCAGTGAATTAGTTTTGATACTTTTTTTAATGGTTCCCGTCCAAGAAAAATATTCTGGGCAGCACTCAGGTAAGGGATCAGGGCCAGCTCCTGATTAATAATTGCAATACCCATATCCTGGGCGGTTTGAGGATCTAATATTTTGACTTCCTGCCCCTTGAAAAGAATGGTTCCGCTCTCGGACAGATACTCACCGG
>CAYZCC010000260.1:0-2528 GCA_964476805.1 uncultured Desulfobacula sp. | reverse complement strand
TCCGTGAAGGTGGACGTACTGTTGGCGCTGGTGTTATCGGTGAAATTATAGAGTAGGTTCCAAAAGGAGTCAATAGTGGATAGAGTAAATATTGCTCTTGCCTGCAGTGAGTGCAAGAGAAGGAACTATACAACAACAAAGAATAAACGGAAAACAACGGACAAGCTGGAGTTTAAGAAATACTGCAGATTCTGTAATAAACACATAGTACATAAAGAGACAAAGATTAAATAATAAATAGAGTTTTTTGCAGGTCAGTAGCTCCAATTGGCAGAGCTCCGGACTCCAAATCCGGTGGTTGCGGGTTCGAATCCCTCCTGACCTGCCATTTTTTTAAATGAGGAGAAGTATGTCACGGTTACAGAAAAAAAAAACTGTAAAATATAAGAAAAAGAGAAGCATAACTTCAGGCAAGCAAACTGATTCAAGTGCAGGAGCAGAAAAATCCTCACTTGAAACGCAGACCAAAGTCACGGGAACGCCGCAAAAAAAACCTGCGAAAAAATCAGCTGACGTCCAGACAGGTGAACCCAGCTTTATCCAAAAGTCAGTGGAATTTTTAAAAGAAGTTAAGATTGAATTAAAAAAAGTAACCTGGCCAACCAGAAAACAGACCACCGGAACAACTATAGTTGTGATAATTTTTGTTTTTGTTGTTGCAGCGTTCCTTGGGGTTTTTGATTTTGCCCTTTCAAAGCTTGTTCAGGTTGTCCTGACATAAAATATGGGAATTAAAATGTCTCTAAGATGGTATGTTATTCATGTGTATTCGGGTCATGAGCAGAAAGTAAAGATTGCTCTGGAAGAGAAAATTCAAGCTTCTAAATATCCTGAAAAATTTGATGAGATTCTTATACCGGCTGAAAATATTGTGGAATTGGTAAAAGGAAAGAAAAAAGAGTCTTCACGAAAATTTTATCCTGGGTATATCCTGATAAGAATGCATCTTGATAATGATACATGGCGTATTGTGAACTCCACCCAGAAAGTGACAGGGTTTTTGGAGGGAAAAAACAAACCATCACCCATCAGTGATAAAGAAGCAAAAAGTATTGTTGATAAAATGCAGCAGGGAAAAGATAAGCCCCAGCCAAAATACTTTTTTGAATTTGGAGATGAAGTCAGGGTCGTTGATGGACCCTTTTCCAATTTTAATGGTACAGTGGAGGATGTCTCTCCAGACAGGGAGAAGGTAAAGGTTCTGGTCAGTATATTTGGACGAGCAACACCAGTGGAATTGAATTCCATACAGGTTAGTAAATTATAAACAATTAGATGGGAGCAGTGAGCAGTGTGATGTAAGATCTGGCAAGTGAGATATGAGATGTCTTCTCAAATCGTAAATCCCAAATCACAAACCTCCAACTCAGGAGTTAAAAACAATGGCAAAAAAAGTAATGACACAGATAAAGTTTCAGGTTGAAGCAGGGAAAGCCAATCCTTCACCGCCTATAGGACCTGCCTTGGGCCAGCATGGTGTTAATATTATGGATTTTTGTAAGGCTTTTAATGCAAGAACCGCAAATGATGCGGGATCAATTATCCCTGTTGTTGTAACGGTTTACAAGGATAGAACCTTTAGCTTTATTACAAAAACACCCCCCGCCTCCAGATTATTACTGGCTGCTGCAAAAATTGAAAAGGGGTCCGGGGAACCCAATCGGGAGAAGGTTGGAAAAATCACCAGAGACCAGCTTGTTGAAATTGCTGAAACAAAAAAAGAAGATTTAAACACCTCAGATATGGATGCCGCTGTAAATATTATTGCGGGTACAGCAAGAAGTATGGGGATTGAAGTAGTTTAATTTTAAGTAAAAGCGTATTAAAGAAAAGAGAGAACCTTATAATGTCAAAGCGGAGTAAAAAACATACAGAAGCACTTAAAAAAGTTGACAGGCTTGCCAAATATGATCCACAGGAGGCCTTGGAGCTTACACTCTCTTCAAGTTATGCAAAATTTGATGAGACAGTGGATGTTGCCGTAAGGCTGGGAGTTGATTCGCGCCATGCAGATCAGATGGTTCGAGGTTCGGTTGTATTGCCAAACGGGCTTGGCAAGGAGGTAAAAGTTCTTGTGTTTGCCAAGGGCGAGAAAGAGAAAGAGGCACTTGATGCCGGCGCAGACTTTATTGCTGATGACGAGATGGTTGGAAAAATTAAAGAGGGATGGTTCGGGTTTGATAAAGCGATTGCAACCCCTGATATGATGGGTATGGTTGGAAAGCTCGGCAGGGTATTAGGACCTCGTGGGCTGATGCCAAATGCAAAAACGGGTACGGTTACATTTGAACTTGAGAAAGCAATTAATGAGCTGAAAGCCGGGAAAATTGATTTTCGGGTTCAAAAAGCGGGTATTATCCATGTCCCGGTTGGAAAGGTATCGTTTGGTGCTAAAAAACTGCTTGAAAATCTTAAAGTTTTTCTCGATAAAGTCACTGCATTAAAACCAGCTTCAAGCAAGGGAACTTATTTTAAATCAATCAGTATATCATCAACAATGGGTCCGGGTATAAAAATTGATCCACTTT
>CAYZCC010000259.1:0-2531 GCA_964476805.1 uncultured Desulfobacula sp. | reverse complement strand
ACCCTGACCATATTATCTTCACTGTCAAAAATAAACTGAGCAAGTGATTTTGCAAGTTCGGTCTTTCCAACGCCTGTGGGTCCCATGAAAATAAATGTACCAATGGGTCGGTCTTCCGGCTGCAGACCGGATCTGGCACGCCTGACAGCATTGGATACAGCATCAATGGATTGTTTCTGCCCCACGACTCTTTTTTTAATATGATCTTCCATGTATACCAGTTTTTCCTGCTCTCCCTGGAGCATTTTAGATACAGGGATTCCCGTCCAGACAGAAACCACATCAGCCACATCAGACTCATCCACATCCTCTTTAAGCATTCCTTTATCCTGCTGAAGATCACTGAGCGCCTCCTTTTTTGTCTCAAGCTCCCTTTGCAGTCTCTCGATAGTGCCGTACCTGATCTGGGCAACCTTTTCAAGATCTCCATTGCGCTCTGCCAGCTGGGCCTTGGTCTGGTATCTGTCAATATCCTCCCTGACAGCACTGATATCGTGAATCATCTGTTTTTCACTGTCCCAGCGCAGCTTGAGCGGCCCGACTTCCTCTTTCATAGCTGCAATATCCATTTCAAGTTTTTCAAGCCGCTCCTTTGAAGCCTTGTCCTTCTCTTTTAAAAGTGCCTGGCGTTCAATCTGCGCCTGGGTGATCTTTCTTAAAATCTCGTCAATGGCCCCTGGCATGGAGTCTATCTCTATTCTCAGCCTGGAAGCACACTCATCAATCAGGTCCACCGCTTTATCAGGCAGGAACCTGTCTGCAATATAGCGGTTGGAAAGCGTTGCTGCGGCAACAATGGCAGAATCCTTTATCCTTATTCCGTGATGAACCTCATATTTCTCTTTTAATCCCCTTAAAATGGAAACAGTGTCTTCAATTGTAGGCTCTTTGGCATAAACCTGCTGAAACCTTCTTTCAAGGGCCGCATCTTTTTCAATATATTTGCGATACTCATTCAAAGTGGTGGCACCGATACATCTCAGCGTCCCCCTTGCAAGGGCAGGCTTCAGCATATTGGAAGCATCCACAGAACCTTCGGATGCTCCTGCACCCACAACTGTATGCAGCTCATCAATAAAGAGAACCACTTCGCCGTCAGCAGCTTCCACCTCTTTTAGTACAGCCTTCAGCCGCTCTTCAAACTCTCCGCGGAATTTGGCTCCGGCAAGAAGCGCACCCATATCAAGTGCGATGACCCGTCTCTCTTTCAAGGTTTCAGAAACATCACCCGCCACAATCCTCTGGGCCAGACCCTCTACAATGGCGGTTTTCCCCACACCCGGCTCTCCGATCAAGACCGGATTGTTTTTACGTCTTCGTGAAAGCACCTGTACGATGCGGCGAATCTCCTCATCCCTGCCAATGACCGGATCCAGTTTTCCCTCCCTGGCAAGGGCCGTTAAATCCCTGCCGAATTTCTCCAGGGATTGATATTTCTCTTCAGGATTCTGATCTGTCACACGCTGATTCCCCCTGATATCTTTTAAAACAGACAAAACAGCATCCCTTGTCACACCATTTTTTTTCAAAATATCGAAAACTTCGCCTTTTACTGTGGCAAGCGTGAGAAGGATATGTTCAAGACTCACATATTGATCCTGCATTTTACCGCTTTCAGAGAACGAAAGATCCAGAATCTTTTTGCCTTCCCTTGAAAGATAGATATCCCCTGCCCCGGATACTTTGACAAGCCTCTCCAGGGCGGCAGCAGCATCCGCCTCCAGCCCCCTGGTCTGAACACCGATTTTTTTCAATATGGAGAGAACAATTCCCTGATCATCCGCCAGCATGGCTTTTAAAAAATGAATCGGCTCAATTGCCTGATGACCTGATTTTTTGGCCATCTCATGGGCTGATTGTATCAGCTCCTGTGATTTTACAGTTAATTTATCAAGTTTCATAAGTATCCCTTTCATTACTTTTTATTATTTATCAAATAAAGTAATGAACAAAAACAGAAGGTCAAGGGCATTGGAAACATTTTATAATCATACAGGAAATTTTTGAAAAATTTGAATTTGCAGATGACATTCGAAAAATGGATGATAAGAACCTTTTGTACGAAGTGATAAAAAAGTTCAACACCCTTGATCTGTCCATGGCCAGAATAGACAACCTGCAGATGGGTTATATTTTTGAGGCGTTGATAAGGATAGGCGCTGAGCAGTCAAACGCGGAAAGTCAGCTGTTTTGGAAGCTGTACGCTATGTTCTGGATATTCCTTTTGGAGAAAAAACAACAGATCCAGAGTATAAAGAAGAACTTGTCGCCCATACTTTTAAAAGCGGGGGTAAGGCCACTATTACTGCTGTTGATAAACAGGGTAAAGAGTATAAAATCACCAGGATATTAAACGAGCATCCAGAAGTATTTATAAATAATAAATTAAAACCCGGGATTTCAATTCGTGACACGATAATTCATGAGCCTGTTTATTTTGGCCAAAAGGATCTGTCCAGTAGTGGTGAAGGATTTGAAACCGATTTGGTTGAAAAACTGGTTGGCCAGAAATTATATGATATTAGAAACCG
>CAYZCC010000258.1:0-2539 GCA_964476805.1 uncultured Desulfobacula sp. | reverse complement strand
ATCCGGTTTTAACCGTTGTTGCCGCAAGCTGGATAAAGAGGCAGGCAGCCCCGATGAGCATAAGGGTCATGGGAATCCATAAAGGGGTATGGGTCATGGTGCCTGAGGTGGATTCATATCGAATGGCTGACTGCACCATCTTTAAAAGATACCACCAGAGGTATCCCATGAAAAGCGTTGTGATCAAAGTTGCAAAAAATGTAATGATCCTGTTCAATCTGTCAGGCAGAAAGCCAAGAACAAGAGTGATTCTTATATGGCCCTTCTCTCTGAGGCAGTATCCTGATCCCAGAAAAATGATGGCAGCAAAGCCATAGGTGCTGTATTCATCAGCGATCAGGGTGGTTTTTTCAAAAATATTCCAGATGAAGATCTCCGCCAGAATCAACAAAGTCATTAACCCGAGAAGAACAGTGGAAATATCTGCCATGACATCGCTTAAAGTTTCAGCCAGTTTTACAAGTTTTTTCATTTATGTCTCCACATGGAACAAAGAGAAATCCGGGATGATATCAATCCCCTCCCGGATGTGCCCTGATGGTGATGAAAATATTCTAACGACCTGTAATTTCGTTATATTGTTCTAAGATGGCATTGGCATCTGCACCTGCTTTTTTTGCCCACTGCGCTCTTAATTTATCCCCGATGGCATCGAGTTCATTACGGAATTTCTGGCTTACAGGATCAATTGTCATTCCCTTTTCAACAAGGGTGGCGCGGCTTTTACGATCCATATCCCCTGCAAGGTTCCACATTTCATCTTCCATCTGGGCGGCAATCTCGAGTAGAGTGTCCTGGAGATCCTTATCCAGTGTATTCCATGCATCCATATTGACATTGATCATGTTGACAGGGCCGACAATATTAATCGGGGTAAAATATTTAAGCATTTCCCACGCTTTTGCATCCACACCTGAAACAGAAGATGTATACATGGAATCCATGAGACCTGCTTTCATGGCAGGGTATACTTCAGAAAAAGGCATTTTTCTTGCCGCAATGCCTGTGGCTTTACCAAAGGCAAGACCGGTCCCATCATATACTCTCATTTTAAGACCTTCTAAATCCGCTTCAGATTTTATTGCCCGCTGGGTGTAAATACCTGAAAAAGGCCATACAGAAGTATAAAGCGTCATCTGGTTGAATTTTTTCAGTTTTTCAGCATATTTTGGTTTGGCAAGCTGATAGAGAAGGCGCTGTTCAAAAGCATTGGCAGAGATAAATGGCTGGGCAGTCAAAGCAAGTACCGGCGCATCACCTTCAACCATACCTGTTGGAACTTCGGCAATGGCAAGCTGGCCTTCTGCAACCGCTCTTAAAAGTTCAGGCCCTTTAAACCCGAGTGATGCACCCGGGTGCAGAACAATTGTCAACTCTTTGTTGGTTGCTTTAGCCACCTTGTCTGCAAATCTCTGGGCTCCCTGTGAATGGAAATTGCCGGCGGAATAGTTCAGATGCAGATCCCACTTTGTTCCTGCCTGGACAGGGGAAAAAAATGTCAATGCAAACATCAAACCCGTTAAAACAGTGAATAATTTCTTCATTCTCTACTCCTTATCTTAAATGAATTAAAATGATAAGACTTCCATGACTGGACAAGTCTTATTTGATCTCAGTTTATTTTTAAACAAGCGTTTATTTAGGCGTTTATTTGTTTTCGTTCAAAAACTATGATGTCATATAAATAATAATCCTTTGCCTGAACGTCTCAATATGCGCTCTCAATAGCTTTTTAATTTTAGGTTGATCTCTCTGGACCAGGTTTTCAATTATCTGGTCATGCTCCTGTGTCACTGATTTATAATGAATTCCAAGGGGTCTTTCTGGATCAATGATATGGTTATAGGACAGGTAAGACAATCTTTTAGCCTCATTCCTGACATCGCTGACCGCCCGGATCAAAAATTCGTTCTGGGAACACTTTGCAAAATTGACGTGAAATTCATGGTTTGCTTCAACCAGTTTAAATATTTTATTGGCCCGAATGGCTTTTTTCACCTCTTTATTGGCAGAATCCATTTTTTTTATAAAAACGGAACACTCTTTATTAAGGGCCATGTCAACCACACCCGATTCAAAAATATGCATGCTTTCAAACATGGCTTTGGTGTTCTGCAGTGTAATGGGTTTGACTATGACCCCTTTATTGGGATGGGATTCCACCATTTTTTCTCCTTGAAGTCTTAAAAGCGCTTCACGGATTGGGGTCCTGCCAAGGCCGAGTTCTTCGACCAGTAAATTCTCTTCAAGGTGCTGACTCGGCTCATATTCAAGGCAGATGATTTTTTTGAGGATCGCTTCATAAGCCATGACAGCCATGGGTTGTTTGTGGATTTTTTGGGTTTTTTCAGTGGCTTTCATTAAAAGATAATTATCCTTATTTTATAAAATAGCGGTAAGATTTATTGCCCATTCAAAATATACTTGACATATATTTTAAATCTATGTCAAGTATATTTTTAAATATTTTACTTAAAATTCAGGGCGATCGGGAAGTCGGGGACGGTTTCGGGCATGGCCGTGGTGGGGGTTTGCCTTC
>CAYZCC010000257.1:864-2562 GCA_964476805.1 uncultured Desulfobacula sp. | reverse complement strand
TCTGCCCTGATTTTGTTCTGGAGATCATCTGTGAGTTCAAATCCGTCAGCCGTTTTGACAAACAGAATCACCCTGACATCATTATTCCATGACTGCCCTATAATGACTGAATCCTCAATTTCGTCCATCGCATCAAGACGGCGATAGATTTCAGCGGTCCCTATTCTGACGCCTCCGGGATTCAGTGTTGCATCGGAACGTCCATACATGATCACACCGCCACGTTCGGTAACCATTATAAAATCACCATGGGTCCAGATTCCGGGAAATTCATCAAAATAGGCTGACCGGTACTTGGAGCCGTCATCATCTCCCCAGAAAAAGATGGGCATGGAGGGAAATGGTGCGGTACATACAAGTTCTGCCTGCTCTCCTACCACTGGTTTCCCCTCTTCATCATAGGCATAAACCTTCATGCCAAGACCCCGGCACTGCAGTTCTCCTGCATAGACAGGCCCCATGGGGTTACCCAGGGCAAAACATCCGTTAAGGTCAGATCCGCCTGATATTGAGGCCAGCTGAAGGTCTTTTTTAATCTCGTCATAAACAAATTCAAAATTTTCATCTGAAAGGGGGGAACCGGTTGAGAGGATCGATTTCAGAGGTGAGAGGTCAAACTGCTCTCCAGGTTTTACCCCGGCTGTTTTTAAAGCTTCAATATAACCGGCACTTGTTCCAAAAACAGTGATTTTTTCATCCTGGGCCATCTTCCACAGGGCATCAGGGCCTGGATGGAACGGGTTTCCGTCAAAAAGAACCAGGGCGGCCCCCACACTCAGAGAGCAGGTGAGCCAGTTCCACATCATCCATCCACAGGTTGTAAAATAGAAGATGGTATCCTCCTCTTTTAAATCCGTATGCAGTACAAGCTCTTTTTTCTGGTGCAGAAGAACACCGCCCACACTCTGTACCATGCATTTGGGGAGTCCTGTGGTACCCGAAGAATACATAATATATAAAGGATCATCAAAACCCATCTGCTCAAATTCAATTTCAGCGGATTCAGAATCTTTAAACTCATCATACATCACGGCATTGGGCAGAGAAGAGATATCAGGATCCTGTGAAGTATAGGGAACCACAACAATTTTCTCTATGGAGGGGATCTGTTTTACAATACCTGCAATTCTTTCAATACTGTCCAGGGGTTTCCCCTTGAAAAAGTAGCCGTCAGCTGTAAACAAAACCTTGGGTTCTGTCTGGCCAAACCTGTCCAGAACCCCTTTGATTCCAAAGTCAGGAGAACATGAAGACCAGATGGCACCCAGGCTTGAGGCGGCCAGCATTGCAATAATGCTTTCAGGCATATTGGGAACAAATCCAACCACACGGTCACCTTTTACTACACCCAGCGCTTTTAAAGATGCGGCTGTTTTTGAAACTTCATCATAGAGCTGATGATAGGTCAGGGTTCTTCGAACAGAATCCTCACCCCTGAATATCAATGCAGGATTGTCATTTCTAAACGGTAGAAGATTTTCAGCAAAATTAAGTCTGGAGTTTACAAAAAATTTTGCCCCTGGCATTTTCCCCGGATCATCAATGGCTTTTTCATAGGATTTAGAGGCTTTGATATCAATAAAATCCCAGGTTGTCACCCAGAAATCTTCAATATTTTCGACGGACCACTCCCACAAAGCAGGATACTCCTTAAAATCTTTATTAAATTTTTCATTCACGATCGTCATGAATTTATAC
>CAYZCC010000257.1:0-854 GCA_964476805.1 uncultured Desulfobacula sp. | reverse complement strand
TTGAATTCTCTTATCAGACGGCTGCCACAAAAGTTTTGACATTCTTATTCACTCCTTTTATCTGAAAACATTCATGTAAATACTGCCATTTTTTTTGAAGGGGCTGTGGGCGGTAACCATTGAAGAAACCGCGCGTAACCCTTTAGCACTTACTCATACAGAACAGCAAGTATGGTGGCTTTGTCAGTTTTTGCAGTAATAAAATGGGAAGTCGTGGAGAGATAGTAAGCACTGTCTCCCGGATCAAGATCATAGGAATCTGAACCAATGGTAAGATTGACAACGCCCTTCAGGACAAAAATAAACTCTTCCCCGCTATGTAATGAAAAATCTTTCTCTTCACTCTTTTCCAGCTGTACAATCAAAGCTTCCATATGGCGTCCCTTTACTTCCGGTGCAAGACTCATATAGGAGTAAACAGTTTTTTTGCTTGTTGAAGAGCTGGAGCGGGAGATCTGTTTTCTTTCATTCTTTCTTGTGATAGAGTAAAGCTTGGTTCCCACCCCTGACACAAGACGTCCCACAGCAGAATCCAGCGCCCTGGAAAGCTTCATCACTGTTCCAAGCTGCGGTGTCTCCCTGCCGCTCTCAATATCTTCAAGTCTTTTCATATCAAAACCTGTCAGATTTGAGAGATCATTAATGGAAATTTCTCTCTCCTCCCTGAGCTGTCTGATGCGTTTTCCCACCTCATCAACATCCCCTTTTTCACCCTCTTTGATATCTCCGGTAAGATCTTCAAAATAGTCTAAATTGATAGGGGGAATTTTTTCATTTTTTTCCATAATATCTCCTTATCACTGCGCCATCTCCTTATCGACTGCGCTGGTTATTTGGGAAAATTTTGATCCGGG
>CAYZCC010000256.1:0-2571 GCA_964476805.1 uncultured Desulfobacula sp. | reverse complement strand
CAGAAACTCTCAGGAGATGCTACAATTTCAGATCTCCGTTTCTGGTCCAACCCGGAATACACAAGAATTGTTATCAATGCGGATAGAGAGAGTGACTATTCCCACAGGCTGTTAAAGAAGGATCCGGTTATTAATAAACCTTTCCAAAGACTGTACGTGGATATCGACCAGTCACGGCTTGGGGGGAAAATAGCGGACCATACCACCATCAATGATAATCTTTTAAAGCAGGTTAGATCAGCACAGTATCAGCCTCACACAGTCAGGGTGGTGGTTGATATTAAAACATTTGAGAACTATAAAATATTCTCCTTAAAAGACCCCTTTAGAATAGTTATTGATGTATGGGGAAAAGGTTCAGACGGCTCGTTGGCCTCACCATCAAAACAGCAGACGGCTGGATCAGGCCGTTCTGAAAAATCTGAGAAAATTCATCAAGTCACAACAGACCATTTAAAATCCTCAGATATTGCACGCCAGCTTGCCCTGGGAGTTAAAACCATTGTCATTGATCCCGGACATGGTGGCCGGGACCCCGGTGCACCTGGATACTATCAAAATGTGTGGGAAAAAGATATCGTTCTCAAACTTGCAAAGAGACTTGCAAAAACATTAAGGGATCGTTTGCAATGCAGTGTACTTTTAACAAGATCAACAGATAAAAAACTGACCCTTGAAGAGAGAACTGCCATCGCAAATACAAAAAAAGCCGACCTTTTTATCTCACTTCACTGCAATGCAGCAAAAAACAGACGTCTTAAGGGAATTGAAACCTATCTTCTTAATCTTGCAACGGATGAAAAGGCCATTGCAGTGGCAGCAAGGGAGAATGCGACTTCAGAAAAAAACATCTCTGATCTTGAATATATATTAAGTGATTTAATGAAACATGCAAAAATAAACGAATCCAGACGATTAGCCAATACTGTCCAGGAATTTTTTATAAAAGGGATGAAAAAAAAATACTTAAACATAACTGACCATGGCGTCAAGCAGGCACCATTTTATGTCCTGCTCGGTGCGAGAATGCCGTCTATTCTCATTGAAACAGGTTTTATAAGTAACAAGCAGGAGTGTAAACGTCTGATGAGCGATTCATATCAAGTGGCCATCAGTAATACCATCACCGATGGTATTGAAAAATATATAGGTGAAACAAATCCCAGACAATTATAAGGAGAACCTCATGTCTTTTGAAAACATTATTCTTGAAACAAAGAACCCTATTGCAACTATTTTTTTTAACAGGCCCAAAGCTCTAAATGCTATGAATACTGCCCTGCTTGATGAGTTGGATCGTGCACTGGATAATCTAAATGAAAACAGAGATATCAAAGTTCTTATTCTCACCGGCAAAGGAGATAAAGCCTTTGCTGCAGGAGCCGATATTTCAGAGCTGGCTAAAATAAATCCTCTGCAGGGCAAATATTTTTCCAGAAAAGGACAAAAGATTTTTTCAAAGCTTGAAGCGCTTCCCATCCCCACCATTGCTGCAGTCAATGGCTTTGCCCTTGGTGGAGGCCTTGAAGCTGCAATGGGATGTGATTTTATTTATGCCTCTGAAAAAGCACTTTTCGGACTGCCTGAAATTAATCTGGGCCTGATTCCAGGCTTTGGCGGGACACAGCGGCTTGCACGCCGGGTCGGTATACCCCTGGCAAAAGAGCTTGTTTTTACCGGGAAAAACATTAATGCACAGCAGGCTTTTGATTATGGGATTGTAAACAAAATATGTGATCATGCAAAATTGATGGAAGATGTCTTTAAAACAGCAACTCTTATTGCATCAAAGGGTAAAGTGGCTTTACGGTCTGCAAAAGAGGTGATTCAAAACGGTTTGAATACGGATCTTGAAACCGGCTGCAGAATTGAAAATGATGGCTTCGGTCTGACCATGGTAAGTGATGATGCCAGAGAGGGGACGACTGCCTTTCTTGAAAAACGCAAACCAGAGTTTAAAGCCAACCTGTATTAGGAGTGAAGGCCATGTTTGTAGAACAGATATCCATATTTATTGAGAACAAGGAGGGACAGCTTGCAGAAGTTACCGCCATCCTGAGAGATATTGATGTTAATATAAGGGCATTGTCTCTTGCTGACACAACTGATTTTGGTGTGCTGCGCCTCATTGTCAATGACAATGAAAAAGCGGAACACGCTTTAAAAAAAGAGGGCTTTACTGTGGGTAGAACTAAGGTTACAGCCGTTGAAATCAAAGATGAACCCGGCGGTTTAAATGAGGTGCTTGAAACACTTTGCGAGAATGAAGTCAATGTGGAATATATGTATGCCTCTGTCAATCCACAATCCCAAAATGCCATCATGATCTTCCGCTTTAATGATTATGATAAGGCATTTAAAATCCTTGACCAGAAAAACATCAAAGTTTTTACGAAACAGGAGATTGCAAATTTGTAGATTAATTCAGAATCTATTTTTGCATGAAGATTTATGACTTGCCCCCTTTTTGAGTACAATCTGCAATGTTAGGAAGTCTCCGATTTTTCAAAATATTCTTGATTTTGCTATAAATTCCGGCCCATTATCACTTCTTAAATATGTTGGAATTCC
>CAYZCC010000255.1:0-2609 GCA_964476805.1 uncultured Desulfobacula sp. | reverse complement strand
CCGGGATAAATATATAGTATCATTCAACGATTCCACGTCAATGGTTGCAATTAACGTCAATGGTCGCAATTAATTTAATTTCTTTCCTTTGCGGAACATTTTTACATAAATATCCGGCAAGCGGTTCTTTTTTAGCCCTTTGACCACCTTTTCCACTGGATATGGGATACGGAAATGTTCAACATTGATTTTTTCCCCGTCGATTTCAAGAATTGCAAAAGAGGCTCTTGGATCCCCGTCAAACATTCTTCCTGCGCTGCCTGGATTTATAAAATGAACTTTGTTGATTATTTTATAATAGGGAGTATGCGAATGGCCCATGATTTGAATCTGGTATGGAGACCCCTGTGCCAATTCACGAAAGCGGTTTTCAGGAGAATCGTGGAATACCCCTATTCGAACATTGCCGATGGTGAAATCCGCCTGTTCTGGCAGCGATTTCAAATATCTGATATTTTCGGGAAGCAGGTTCTCACATGTCCAGAAATACATGACCCGTTTCTCCTCTTTAGCAGGTTTTTTTAATTTTTTACCTTTCAGGATTCGTAATATGCGCTGGTCTGTATTGCCCAGTATACTTAAAGCGTCTTCTCTTTTACGCAACCACTCAATGGTTTTGTTGGGAAAAGTACTGTAAACCGTAATATCTCCTGTGTTAATGATTCCATCAAACCGGTGCGCCTGAACCTGATGCTCTATTGCTTTTAAAGCAGGATAATTTGAATGAATATCACCTAATACAAGTAATTTTTTCATGATAAACTACTATCTCCTCTCCTGGGAAAACAGTTGAATGAAATTGATTGGTTCCTACTCTTTTTTTGATACAAAAAATTCACGGAATGCTCTTATATTTGATGAAGCTGCAAATGCTTTGAAAATTTTTAAAAACATCTTTTTGGCCGCCTGTTTTTCTCCATCCAGTGTTCCTATAAGGCTTCCGGTGGCTATCAGTGTGTTTTTGGATTTTTGATCTGCTACCGGCAGTTGCTGGGCAATATGCTTTAGATGGTTTATTTGAACATGCATATCATTAAAATATCCAAGGTTGCGTTGCATTTTTTTAACCTGTTTGATTAATTGTCTGATTTTTTTTTTAGGAAACAGGCTGGAAGTGAATTCCATCATATATCGCAGGTTCTTACATTTTATTCTGAGCGCATGAAGTTTCTCCTCTTCCATATCTTCAAGGATCTGGCTGCCGGTTTTTATAATATCCTGGTATTGCGTAAAGATTCTTTTTTGTGCCAGATCAACTATTGGAATCTTTGCGTTAGAAGCAGATGGTGAATCCGTGTGTGACTCGTTTATGAAGGTTTCCCAATCCTTCATAATATGTAGATATTTAGTGGACTCCAATTGTGTGATGACTTCCTTAAACGCATTTAACCTTATTTTTGTCAGATGTTCAAACAGAGGGGCAATATCACCATGCAAAACATCAGGGAGCAACGCTTTATATTTCTCCTCATTTAGAAGGCAGACATCTAAATCCCGGAGTCGATTGGTCAGTTTGCCCACAAAGGCAAGATTTTTTTTGAATCTTCTGGTTGTTTCCCGGGGGAATACAGATTTAATCTGTCCTAAAGCGGATCGGGTACGCCTGACAGCCACTCTAAAATCGTGTATAAATCCTGTATCCAGATCCTTTTTAATATGTATTTCATTCATCCTGATTATTTGTGACAGGTATCGAAATATTGTTCTGGCTGCTTCGTCAGAGCGCATCCCGGGATGGAGTTGTATTTTTAACTTGGAAGTATAATCACCAGGATTTTTCTTTACCGACTTTAGGGCTGTAAAATATATATCTTCGTTTTTCCCCCTTGTGAATCCAAGTTCCTTGAATCTTTCAACCAGTTGTTTAAAATCTTTTGGGCTGTTTTTAATTTTCGGCAGCCACAGACAGGCCGTTGATAAATCCTCTTTTCTCCCTTGAGGCAATCGGATCTCTTCATAGATCAAACGGGTCACAGTTTTTTTATCCCTGTTCAAAATGTGGTGCCCCGTTAAGGTGGAATTGACTTTAACAAGTTTTATAAGTGCCCGCATCTCTATTACAGGGTCTAACTGCTTTTTTAATTCACAATCGGGAAAATCCTTTAAAAAAACAGGAGAAGAGGTGATGGCAATCTCATGAATCGTTTTTTTTTTAAACAATTTGCGTAAAAACAGTCTGTTTTCAGACGTGAACAGAACCAGAGATTTATTAAATAACCGCCAGTCAAAAGTATCATAATATGTGATACTTTTCGGCATGGATTGCTCTTGACAGACTATATAATCATCAGCCAGATCATTGATCAGCTGCTGTCGATAATATCTGTCAGGTAAAATATATTGCGTGTGGAAGTGCATCATTTTATCCTTACATGACATAAAAAATAGCTGTTGCAGGTTTCCCTGGGGAAATATAAAGCACGCCATTTGGATTAAAGGGACGTGTTCTGGTATCTCTTTGGGTAATCAAAAAACAGGGGTTCACCTTGGCCGGATTGCAATTTTTCCCATTTATCGACCTTAAATCTGATGCTGTAAATTCCCGAAGTAGGGATGTTGTTTGGAGGGTTTGTATTGAGCATCATGCTGGCAAAATTGTTGAAGCCCGG
>CAYZCC010000254.1:0-2652 GCA_964476805.1 uncultured Desulfobacula sp. | reverse complement strand
TTTACCAGGAGAATGCGGCCACTCATTTTTATAGTTTTCGGCATGTTAACACCGTCAGGCTGATATTGAGCAATCACTGCTGCGGCACCTTTTTCAAATGCCTGATCAATATAATCATGCCCATCTGCCATCAATCCCTTGACAGCGATAAAAAGTGTGCCCGGTTTTACTTTTGCAGAATGGGAGGCAATGGATAAAATTTCTGTGTTGCCGGCCATATCCATGTTCAAATCTGCAGGTGAGAGCAATTCACAACCTTTTATTACAGATAAGAGTTTCATTGTTTATCTCCGGCAGCCCGTGAGGCAATCATCTTCTTGCTGCTATTTTCCGGAGCTATATTTAAATAGCTGAAGGATTCTGCCATAATTGTTTTAAATGCCGGCGCTGCAACATCACCGCCATAATATTGTTTTTTCGGCTCATCAATGACCACAATGACTGCCAGTTCAGAATTGTTTTTTGGTGCAAAACCGACAAAAAGAGAGGTGTATTTTTTCTTGGAATATCCTTTTTTGTTTTTTAATGCTTTCTGAGCTGTTCCTGTTTTTCCGCATACCGTATATCCATCAATGGCTGCTTTTATTCCGGTTCCATCCGCTTCCACCACTTGATGCATCATATTTTTAATCTGAATAGCATTTTTTTCAGATATGACCTGCCGTACGGCTTGAGGATGGTATTCCTGCAGTGTTTTGCCTTTGTTGGATATAATCTTTTTAACCAGCATTGGTTTCATGAGTTTCCCATTATTGGCAATTGCGCTGATACCGCTTAAAAGTTGAATGGCTGAAACGGAAATGCCTTGACCAAAGGAGATGGCACTTCTATCGATTTTAGACCATTTTCTATAGGGAATCAGTCTGCCGGAGGTCTCTCCAAGACTCGAAATTTTTGTTTTTTCCCCAAACCCGAAATCTGAAAGATAATTGTATAAAGCGCGATCTCCAATTGTTTCAGCAATTTTTGCAGCGCCGATATTACTTGAGAATTTGACAATTTGATTAATGGAAAGCCAGGTATGGGCGTGGATGTCGTGGATAGTGAATGTTCCGATTTTATAAGTGCCGTTTTCACAAAAAAAGATGGATTTTGGCACAAACCCTTTTTCAAGAGCGGCTGCTGCAGTAAATACCTTCATTGTCGATCCGGGTTCAAATACATCGGTAACGGCACGGTTGCGGAAAATTGTATTATCATATCCATTGAAATTATTGGGGTTGGATTCAGGGAAGTGAGCAATGGCGAGGATTTCTCCTGTTGCAGGCCTCATTACAAGAGCCATTCCTGATTCTGCCCGATGGTTTTTTACAGTTTTTTCAAGGGTCACTTCACTGACAAACTGTATTTTTTTATCAATGGTCAAGACAATTGAATTCCCTTTTAAATGGATCCTGCGCTCTTTATCAAGATTGAGGATCCTTCCATTGCCATCCCTTTTGACCCTTATTCTGGAAGTGTTCCCTTCAAGAAAAGAGTTATATTTAAATTCAAGACCTTCAAGCCCGGTATTTTCATTTCCTGTAAATCCTATGATCTGAGCGGCAAGGTTTTTGTTGGGGTAGAATCTTTTTGAATCGTCTTTAAAATAGATTCCCTGAATATCCAATTTTTTTATCTCACTGGCCTGGTCGGGGCGAACTCTTCTTTTTATCCAGGCAAACATTTCTTTTGTAGACAGCTTTTTTTGAAGTTTTTTTTTATCGATTCCCAAAATCCTGGAGAGTTTTTCGGCAGCAGTATCCGGATTTTTGATTTCTTTGGGGCAGGCAATAATGGAGATGGCATCTATGGAAGTTGCAAGTTCATACATTTTTCTGTCAAGGATTTGCCCTCTTTCACCTTTAATGGTCATGTGACTTGCGTAATCATTTTCCGCTTTTTTTGTGAGGTTTTCTGCTTGAAAAATTTGAATGTCAAATGATTTTGCACCCAGAAGGAAAATGATGACCACCATCAGAATCTGGATCAAAATAATGCGTTTTCTTACCCCCTTTTTAAAATCTTTTGACATTAATTATTCTTCCTTTTGATATGGGGTAGTGGAAAGTAAATTGTCTGATTGATCGCAATCGGTGAAAGATTTAGTTTTGTTTGAGCGATCCTTGTAATCCTCTCATCTGATCTCAGGCGGTTCCTTTCAATGGAAAGTTCCTTTTGATATCTGTTTTTTTCAGTAAGTGTTTTTTCTGCTGAATTTATCTGCAATATGGTCTGCGTGGATTCTGTCCTTAACCAGGTATAGGTTAAAAGTTGACAAAAGATGATGCAGATGATGACCATCCAACGAAGCCCCGCCTTTTTGGGGGGTGTGATTTTTCTGGGTATGTTATTTTTAATCGTCATATCCTAAAGTTTTTGGGCCACCCTCAATTTTGAACTTCTTGCCATGGGATTTGCTTTAATCTCATCTTTTGTAGGGGTCACCGGTTTTCTGAAAACTGATTTCATGGTTGGAATAAAGCCGCACAGACAGACAGGAAGGTTCTTGGGACATGTGCATCCCTCTTCAAATTTGCGGAATGCATGCTTAACAATCCTGTCTTCAAGGGAGTGAAAAGAGATAACACACAACCTTCCTCCCTTTTTAAGGAGTGCGGTCACACTCCCCAGAAATTGTTCAAGCTTTTCCAATTCTGAATTGACTGCTAT
>CAYZCC010000253.1:1950-2656 GCA_964476805.1 uncultured Desulfobacula sp. | reverse complement strand
AGTTTCAGGGGGTTTAAAAAGCGTGATGTTGCCATTTTCGCATATCCCGACAGCTTGTTTTTGATTGTAAAAAAACCTGGCGCAAGGGTATATTTTGTTGTCCGGAGCCAGGCTTAAAAAAGAGATGCCGGCTGTGCAGTATTTTTCTTTGTACAGGCCTTGGCCTAAGGTGAGGTTGGGCAGGGTAAGTTTAAGCTTCGCCGTTTTAATATGATCTATAAATTTGATCCACTCATCAGCAATGGCAGGGCTTTTTTCCAAGCCAATTTCTTCCCCGCTGTCCGGCAGTACATAAAAATGGTTCAGGCCAATATGCGTAAAATGGATCAGGTTTTCGCTTAACTTTGGAATGTCCTGTTTTTTCAAGGTTGCCCGGCATCTTAAATGGCTGTAAAACTGCTGCAAAAACCGAAGTCCTTCCAGGACATCATTGTAGGTGCCTTGACCGTTTGCATAGGGCCTGTTTTTATTGTGTGTTTCAGGGGCGCCGTCAATGGATACGGTGATATCAAGCCGTTCGTGATTGTCGGCAATAAAGTCCTGAATGTCGTGTTGTCTGATCAGGCAGGCATTGCTTGTAAAATGGATGTTGATATGCTCAGGCAGTTTGTTAAAAATATAGGTCAACAAATCAAAGTGCATTAAAGTTTCTCCGCCGGTCAATACCAGACAGGGGTTTTCAAAGTTTTTTCCTTGTTCAACTGCA
>CAYZCC010000253.1:1232-1940 GCA_964476805.1 uncultured Desulfobacula sp. | reverse complement strand
CAACTGCATAAGATAAAAAGGTATTGATGCTTTGCTTAGAAGGGCTGCCTGCCTGTTTTTCATCCTCGGCATAACAATAAATGCACTTTAAATTGCATCTGTTCGTAATAATAATTTCCCCGATACTTTTCATATGGCTGTCCTGTGATGGTAATAGGTATCGACGACGCTTTTGGCTAAGGCAATGGCGCATCTGCGTTTTTTTTTATAATTGATAATCCGATCCTCTTTGCTGTGAATGGCAATGCAGTTGTGGCAGATTTTTTTCAGACGGCAGGATTTGCAATATTTTATCTTATTTTGATAATCGTTTTTCAAAGAAGCTTGGCCGCATTTGTCCAGACCATTCAGATATGATTGGCCGCAGCCATAAACACCACCCGGTGTCAAAGACACAAGTTTTCCGGCAGCGCAGACATTGTGATTGAGCTTAGCGTCATAAAGCTGGCTGTCATTTGCCATTGATTGTTCGATGATCCTGATAACATCTGTGTGAATGTTATTTTCAATCATAAAATCGGCAATATTGAGCAGTTGCCGGATCAGCTTTTGTCCAATTGTTTTAATGCCGAAATCGGCATAAAAATCGTACATAAAAACGATAAAGGCCGGATCAAGACGGCTTAGATATTTTACATCGCGGGCCATGTTATCTAAGGTTGCAGGAGAGACCATGTAATTTACGCCGGTCTTAAGAATGTGTTTCAC
>CAYZCC010000253.1:0-1222 GCA_964476805.1 uncultured Desulfobacula sp. | reverse complement strand
GACCAGAATCTGGATGCAGTTTTTCATATGTATCCTTGCCGGTAATACTGACGGATAATGTCAGCTTGTCCCTGTATTTTTCCAGCAAGTTGATATTGTCATGCAGCAGGGTACCGTTGGTGATGCAAAGAATGGTGTTGTGAGGGTTTCTTTCAAGGAAATTTTTAAAAACAAAATCGACCTGATCCGGATATAAAAACACCTCACCGCCGAAAAAATACAAAAAGCTTGGGGCCGCGCCTGCATAATGATCGAGAAACGCCTTGATCTGTTCATTTGATACCATCTTGCGTTTTCTTTTCACTTTGCAGAAGGTACACGCCTGGTTGCAGTGGGTGTGCGGTATGATTTCTATTGGTTTTCTGATCATACCGCATCCTTGAAAAAGCTTGCCTTAAGATCATTGTTTAAAAGAGAATTCCGGTAGAACGCGACAAATTGATTAATTTCATTGAGTGTGCCGATTCTTTTTTGAACCAGGTCATCGTCCACCTTTTCCACGCTTTCGTATCCAAGGTCGTTTAAGATGCGTAGAATCAGAGGGAAGGCAATGCTGGCTGCTGAACAGGGATCTTCAAAATAATAAGAAACTTTTTGGGCCAATACCCCTCTGATTTTACGCTTTGCATGCGATTGTTCGGCGATTTTCTTATACGTCCCTGATGCTGCCTCAAGGTCATATAAATACGAATTGATCAGCAGTTCTCCGATTGTTTTTTCTTGATTTTCAACAAGGTATTTTCTGTCGGAGTCTTGATCCTTATTCACAATTTGAAAAAATCTGGGATCCCAGCAAAGCGTTGATCCAATGCCTGTGTACCCGATTTTTTTATTGGTGATGTCTGTATTGAACCACTCAAAATCATAGCCTGCCTGCAAAAATGAATTGCTGATAAAAATGCTGTGTTTGAATTTGCCGTAATCCAAATTTTTGTTTTCATGATCAGATAAAATTTTCTGGGCATCTATGAAGATTTCGCTCAAAATAAATGTAACTTTTTTTTCTTCAAATAATTTGAGATTTTGTGTTGTGTGCAGGGATATTGGGATTCTATTCAACATAATTTTTCTCCTTAGAGTTATCATAGGTTTTAGGTTTTAAGTTTTAGGTGTTAGGAGATAAGAACCTAAAACTTAAAACCTAAAACCTAAAACTTTTTTTAATGTATCTGGGAGCACTGATTCTGACACGTACTGGAACAGGTACCCGTACAAGTACCAG
>CAYZCC010000252.1:0-2686 GCA_964476805.1 uncultured Desulfobacula sp. | reverse complement strand
TTTTAACTCCTGTCACAGATTCTCCCTATGAATTTGGCCAGATTGCTGCTGCCAACTCTTTGAGTGATATTTATGCCATGGGAGGAAGGCCAATTACAGTGATGAATATTGTCTGTTTTCCTGGCAGTCATATGGATGAGAGTGTTTTGAGTGAAACACTCAAAGGCGGGCTGAATAAAATAGATGAATCAGGTGCAACGCTTGTGGGGGGCACACTGTTGATGATCCGGAATTTAAATATGGTCTCAGTGTTACAGGCATTGTACATCCTGACAGGGTTTTAACCAATACAGGCGCTCGGAAAGGTGATTCCATTATTTTAACCAAACCGGTAGGTACTGGCGTCATGTCAACTGCCATTAAAGCAAGGGTTGCAAAAGAGGAGAATATTAAAGAGGCTGTTCAGGTGATGTCCATGTTGAACCGGCCGGCTGTGGATATCATGTCCCGGTTCAAGATTAATGGGTGTACAGATGTTACAGGATTCGGCCTGGCAGGACATCTGCTGGAGATGGCCAAGGGTTCAAAAAAGAGTATCACTCTTTATACCAGAGCGGTACCTTTGCTGCAGAATGTGTCAGAGTTTGCAGGTATGGGAATGGTGCCGGGGGGTGCACATAAAAACCGTAAATTTTTCCAGGAGCTCATTAAAGTTGATAAAGATGTGGAGCGTGCCACCCTTGATTTAATGTTTGATCCCCAGACATCTGGAGGATTATTGATCACTCTGGAAAAAAGCAAGGATAAAGCATTTGTCGAGAAGATGGGAAAAACGGGACACAAAGCGTGGATCATCGGTGAAATAACCCATGACATCAGTTCTGGATTTTTAAATATAATTTAATATTTTTCATGTGTTGACTTGAACGGTATCACATGATATCTGCTTTGGAGATAAATCAGTCTTTAAGGCTGGATGAAAAGGTTATATTGGCGGATAATGAAGAAAGAAACAGGCAGGACCATCAGAGAACTGGGATATTTTGCCAGCCTTGGAATGTCAGTGGCACTTGCGGTTTTTATTGGCCTTTTCATAGGGATCTGGCTTGATAAAAAATTTGGCACCCAACCTGTTATAACGTTTGTGGGTCTGGCAGTGGGAATTGCTGCGGGTTTCAATAATATTATCAGAGCCGGTAAAAAGGGAAAAAAATTTTAATGCAGAATATTCATAAAGTTGTAGATTTTGTTACAAAAACAAACTGGCTGCTGATACTATCCGGCGGCATAGCAGGCCTGATGGCTGCTCCGGATAAATTTACCCTCGGCATCATACTGGGCGGATTGATCGTGGCGATTAATTTTCATCTTTTGAAAGGTACGCTTAAAAAAATGTTTGACCCTGAGATTGTAATGGAACAAAGACGTTCAATCGTGTTTAATATAATGGTGAAATACTATATTCGATTTGCGGTATGCGCAATTATAATATATCTGCTTTTATCAAAACAGATTGTACATCCGCTCGGACTTGTAACAGGTCTGTCAGTGGTTGTTGCAAGTGTATTGATTGCTGCGGCAGTTGAGTTAACAAGATTATTTTTCAAGGAGGTGGTATAAGGTGGAACATCCATATTTAATTCTTACTTCTGTGTTTTCGATATTTGGTTTGGAAAATTGGGCAGCATCTCATGCACATGTGACATATATGTGGCTTTGTATGATCGTTTTAATATTTTTTGGATGGCTTGCCGGGAAAAGTGTCTCCATGGTGCCAGATACTGCACAGAATGTATTTGAAACCATTGTCTCAGGCCTTGAAGAGTTTGTCGTTTCAATCACAGGTGAGGAGGGAAGAAAATCTTTTCCACTTTTAATAACCATATTTTTATTTGTTTTACTGGGAAATCTTTTTGGATTACTTCCAGGATTTTTCCCTCCAACTGCCAGTATTAATACGACACTGGCATGTGCTTTAATTGCCGTTGGATGGAGTCATGTTATCGGCCTTCAGTACCATGGTGTTAAATATATTAAACATTTTTTAGGACCGATACCTATAATGATTCCAATGTTTCTACCCATTGAGATTGTCAGTCATATTGCAAGGGTTCTCTCTCTTACTTTCCGGCTTTTTGGAAATATGGCAGGTCATGAACTTGTGGTGGGCATACTTTTATTACTGGCTGGAGCGTTTCTTGTCCCTCTGCCTATCATGGCTCTGGGTGCATTTGTTGCGCTTGTACAGGCATTTGTCTTCTTCCTGCTTGCAACCATGTATATTGCAGGTGCAATAGAAGAAGCACACTAAATTTAAGTTTTACGGGATACGGAAGAAGCCCGTTATTTTATATTATTTATCTATTATTATAAAGGAGTAAAGAATGGATTTTCTAACAGGTACTGTTTTGGCAGCGGGTCTTGCAATCGGTATAGCAGGATGTGGTTGCGGTGTCGGCATGGGTTTAGGTCTTGGAGGCGCAATGACAGGTATTTCAAGAAACCCGGAAGCAACCGGTAAAATTCAGGTGAATATGCTGATCGGTCTTGCAATGATTGAATCTCTAGCCATTTATGCACTTGTTGTTGCTTTAATTCTGATGTATGCTCATCCGGGACTCGAGGCCGCACTTGCTGGATTAGGAACACACTAAAACATACTTTTTAACTTAAATAGTATTGTTAAAAAAAAAGGGTGTAAAACAGTTTGTTTTTACACCCCTTTTTTTTATCTGTTTTCTGCTTG
>CAYZCC010000251.1:0-2686 GCA_964476805.1 uncultured Desulfobacula sp. | reverse complement strand
TGCTTCAATATGAATTCGCAAAATGTGCTCTTGAAGGGATGGAGAAATGATTTGTTAAAATTGAAAAATAATTTTTACTCTTTGATATGAAACAGCAGGCAGTTAACAAGACTGGCATCATCAATGAAATTCTCAAATGTATTGTGGAGCGGGTGACATTCCACAATCCTGATAATGGATGGTCAATTCTCAGGGTCATGCCATTTAATAATCCACACGTCCAGGAGACGGTCATCGTTCATCAGACAAAAGTGTTTGCAGGGGCTACCATGGAGTTTCAAGGCTCATGGACAATTCATCCCAAATATGGTCGCCAGTTCCAGGCAACGGCGGCAAAAGAAAATAAACCGGCAACCACTGCAGCACTTGAAAAATATCTGGGTTCCGGGCTGATCAGAGGTGTGGGTCATAAAACTGCCAGAAAAATAGTTAAACATTTTGATAAACAGACGCTTGATATATTTGAAAATAATATTGAACGGCTCACCGAGGTTGACGGCATCGCCCAGAAAAAACTGACCATGATAAGTGAAGCATGGAGAGAGCATAACGCTATCCGTGAAGTAATGATGTTTTTACAGTCCCATGGGATCAGTACTCTTTTTGCCGTCAGGATTTATAAAGAGTATGGCGATGCGGCCATACGACTTGTCACAAAAGATCCATACAGACTTTCAAATGATTTTTACGGTATTGGTTTCTTCTCTGCAGATCAGATTGCTTTGAGTATTGGCCTTGCGCCGGACAGCCCCCAGAGAATACTTGCCGGAATAAAGCATGTGCTTGCAGCCGGCAGAAATTTTGGACACTGTTATTTGCGGCTGTCCCAAATCGAAAAAGAGGTGAAAGAACTGTTGCAGCTGGATTTATCAGATAGACTTCTTGAACTGCTTGAATACATGGAAACAGAAAAGATGCTGATGGTTCGAAAGCTTATTCAGGACAGCGGCGAAACAGAACAGTGTTATTACTCCAGATCTTTATATTTTGATGAGCGCTATGCTGCAAAAAGAATTTCTCAGATGGGTAATCCACCAGAAGTTGACAAGGTGCGGGTCGAAAAATGGATATCCTTGTATTGCAAAGCAAAAGAGATAGCCTTAAGCGATGAACAGGCAGATGCAGTCACAGGCATTGTATGTCAGAAATTTTCAGTTCTTACCGGAGGACCTGGCTGTGGTAAAACCACCACCACGCTTGTCATTGTTAAATTGATTGAGGCCATGGGGCTAAAAGTTCTTCTGGCCGCGCCAACCGGCAGGGCAGCGCAACGTATGATGGAAGTTATCAAAAAAGAATCCAAAACTATTCACAGACTGCTTGGATGGCAGGGCGGCAAGTTTAAAAAGGGTGAGGAGACTCCTCTTAAAACAGATTTCCTGATTGTTGATGAATGCTCCATGCTTGATATCAGTTTAACAGCATCACTTTTAAAGGCAGTTCCTGAAAATGCACAGGTGTTATTCATTGGAGACCCTGACCAGCTTCCTTCTGTTGGAGCGGGCAATGTATTAAAAGATATTATTGCTTCAAAAAAAGTTCCCTGTTTTAATCTAACAAAAATATTCAGGCAGGCCCAGGAATCTTTTATCATAAAATATGCCCATCAAATTAACAGTGGCAGTATGCCGTGGATAAAATCCCCCTTTAAAAAACCTGAAATCTGGCAGGATCATACGGATTGTCTATTTCTTGATTCAGACGAGGCAACAAAAGAGCAGATCCGTTTTATCCAAAGGGTTAAGAAGCATTATGACCTGAAACCCACACGGCTTGAAAAAAGGGCATTAAAGAAAAACGAAAGCCTTGAAAAGCCAGATGATTCTCAATTGTTTGAATTCAGAGTCGATGAAACAGTAATTCCCTATGAGACTGAAATTACAATCCCGAAAAAATTTGAACATGTCAATCTGAAGAGCGTGTGTAAAGCAGGAACCAGAATTGATGAGTTGCTCTCTGTTGTTAAAAAGGTTCATCCCTGGTCGTCTCTGCATTATGGTCTGGCTGCACAGGATGTTGTAAAAAAACTTTATCAGGAGTGGATACCCAGGTATCATGGCGGTTCAGAAATACAGATTCTCTCACCAATGACAAGGGGAAGCCTTGGAACAATCAGCTTGAATAAAGTCATACAGGAAAACTCAAACCCTTTTGTTGAAGGCAAACGTCAGTTAAAAGTGGGAGAGAGAATATTCCGGGTCGGGGACAGGGTGATTCACAGACGTAATAATTATGATCTGGGTGTTTTTAATGGCGATATCGGCATTATCAGCGATATTGATAATATTGATCTGACCTGCTCAGTCACTTTTTACCCTGATAACAGGATCGTTCATTACAAACAGACCGATATCATGGAGCTTGAGCTGGCTTATGCAATCACCATCCATAAATCCCAGGGCAGTGAGTTTGAAATCGTCATCATTCCGGTTTTAACCCAGCACTTTAAAATGCTTTTCAGGAATTTAATTTATACCGGCATCACAAGGGCAAAGAGACTTGCCGTATTTGTCGGTACCAGAAAAGCGCTTGCAATGGCCGTTAAGAACCAGGATATCAGTCACAGGCAGACAGCATTGCAGGAACTATTAATGTCTTGATTTTAAAAACGGTAGCCTTCCCTTGTTTAGTTCCACACGGAAGTATAAATTTCCGTTGTAATATCCTTGAATTTTCTATTTTTAAT
>CAYZCC010000250.1:0-2705 GCA_964476805.1 uncultured Desulfobacula sp. | reverse complement strand
AGAAGCAAATGTCCTGCTGCACTCCATTTTAAAGTCTGCAACACAAAATAGCGGAACGGTCATGGAATATATCCACTGATGCCTACAAGTCTGTATACATATCTGAGGCTGTATTTTACCTGCCATTACAAAATAATCCTTACCTTTTAGACTGAACTTTAGTATACAGGGGTAATAATTTATAGTTTTTTTTGGAGGCGTGTCATGAAAATAGCCTTTCCTGTTAAGGAGAATAGAGGATTGGAAAGCATAATAGACGAACATTTTGGCGGGGCTGAAAATTTTTTGATAGTGGACAGCAGCACAAAAAAAATTGAACATATGACCAATCAAAAGACGGCATCAGAAGGGTCAAGTTGTAAAGCAGGTTTCTTTAAAAAAGAGGCCGGGGTTGATGCCGTTGTTACAAGATGTATGGGTGATGGATCAAAAAAAAATCTTACCGCATTAAATATTATGGTTTATCAGGCTCAAAAAGAGAGTGTCCTTGATAATCTGGAACTTTTTGAAAATAATCAACTCAAGCTTTTTCATATATTTGACCACTGCCAGGCAAAAAAGAATAAAAAAGAGGGGGGTTGTGGACACCCTCATTAAATCACTGTTTTCAAATTCTTGAAAAACCCAGCAGAATACCATTAAACAAGAAGGAGAATAAAAACAGAATGTGTCGCCTGTTTGCACTTACAAGCAAAGATCCTGTGTCTCCAATGCTTGCCATAAAGGCACTTGATGTCATGAAAGAGGGTCATGATGGATCAGGAGTAGGACTGATGCTCCAGGATCTTGGAGGCCCTTTTGAAGAGATGAAAGATGCCCCTATTTTATCGGGTATATTCAGTGAAGAGGGTATCAGACGTCTGGATCTGTTTATGATGGACCAGGGCTTTCTGACCAAATATAAAATTTCCCTGAAAATACCCAAAAAACCTGTTGAGGGAATTCCCAGACGCGATTTATATTTGATCAGGGCCTATGAACTGCCTGAAGAGTGGGACAACTTTACCTCGGAAGAGATTTCCAACAGATTGATGCTCATGCGTTTGAAAATCCGGCAGATGGGTGAGGAAAAACACGATATGATCGTCTTTTCATTCTGGCCCGATACCCTCATGATCAAGGAGATCGGAGATCCAATGCAGCTTGCCAACTATCTTGGACTGGATCGAAAGGAGCTCAATGCAAGAGTCATAATGGCCCAGGGGAGGCAGAACACCAATTATGCAATTAATCTTTACGCCTGTCATCCTTTTTTCATAAGAGGGTTCTGTACCATGACCAATGGAGAGAATACAGCGTTTATTCCCATAAAAGATTTTTTAACCTCAAGGGGTTTTCCAGGTTATACAGGATACCAGTCTGATTCTGAGGTCTTTGCACATATTCTTCACTATACAACCGGTGGCCTTGATCTTGGAATTGATGCCTATAAACACATTATTACTCCTCTACAGGAGGATGACCTTAAAAAGCATCCTGATGCCAGATTTCTTGCCCATCTGAAAAGAACATGCAGACCCCTTATTATTGATGGTCCCAACTGCGTCATTGGAACTCTGCCGGATCACTCTCTATTTATGGTACAGGACAGGAAAAAACTTCGTCCCGGGGTCGTTGGCGGGCAGCCGGGCCTGTTTGGGTTCTCTTCTGAAGTCTGCGGGCTTGATGCAGTGATTCCAGATCGTGACAAAACAAAAGATATTCAACCCATGCACATTGATACAGCAATTGTCAGCCCTGACCGCCAGGAGGTGAAAATATGTCGTCAGACCGAAGCCTTGAATCTAACTCTTTAAGCCTTAACGACCTGCCATGGCAGATCAGATATAATAATAAGAGGTGTACTTTATGCGGCCAGTGTACTGCAGTATGTCCTGTCAAAGCGATTGAACTTTCAGTGTTTCAGAAAAGAGTGGTTAAAACATCGGTGGAAAAGAGTGAAGAACACGCCAACCAGTATGGCACCTTTTATGGCATCAAACAGAAAACCCGTGTGGAAAATGCATGTATCGGGTGTGCCATGTGTACTCTTGTCTGCCCCAATGATGCCATCTCTCCTGTTAAAAATCCCGGACTTGACCGGTTTAAATTCCATGTCAACCAGCAGGGGACACCCAGAAGGCGCGGCGGCAGGAGAAACGCATCTTATTCTGTCCTGGACAGAATAAAATTCACAAGAATTTCCATGCTGACAGACCCTGCGCTTGATGCAGGCCGCCATGAATTTGAAATGGAAACGCTTCTGGGCAGGATACTCTCTCCAAGAGAAAATATAAAACGTCTGCGGGAGAGAGGCTGGATTCCTCCTGTCAGGCAGATATATCCCATGGTTATCGGGGGAATGTCCTTTGGCGCACTCTCGCCCAATATGTGGGAAGGTCTTCAAATGGGGGTGGCCTATTTGAATGAAGAGCTTTCAATGCCGGTGCGGATATGTACCGGCGAAGGAGGATGTCCGCCAAGATTACTGAGATCCAGATTTTTAAAATATGTCATTTTACAGATTGCATCGGGATATTTCGGGTGGGATGAGATCATCCATGCGATTCCCCATATGAAAGAGGATCCGTGTGCCATTGAGATCAAATACGGACAGGGTGCAAAACCTGGGGATGGCGGCCTTTTAATGTGGCACAAAGTCAATAAGCTTATTGCTGCCATCAGGGGGGTTCCACCGGGAGTCAGCCTTCCCAGCCCCCCCCCCC
>CAYZCC010000249.1:0-2717 GCA_964476805.1 uncultured Desulfobacula sp. | reverse complement strand
CAGTGGCTTCTGCATAAGCATAGAGCATCTTGGCCCCATGCCTTATAATTCCTGCCTGCTCCTGGTCAACTCCGGGAAAATATCCAGGAACATCCACAAGATTTACAAGGGGGATATTAAAGCAGTCACAGAACCTGATAAACCGGGCGGCTTTGTCAGCGGAGTTAAAATCCAAACATCCGGCTTTGATAGAGGGTTGGTTGGCAACAACGCCAACACTCTTTCCATCCATGCGTGCAAGCCCTGTAATAATATTGGGAGCAAATTCAGGCAGGATTTCCAGAAATTCCTTATGATCTACAATCTGCGTAATCACTTCGTGCATGTCATAGGCTCTTTTAAATTCTGCCGGTACGATGTCTGTTAAACAACTGTTTTTTCTTTCAGGATCATCACTGCAGGGGTATGAAGGTGGTTTTTCATTATGGTTGGATGGGAGAAAACCCAGAAGGTATCGAATCAGTTTTATGCTCTCTTTATCTGTTTGGGTTGTAAAATGAGCCTGGCCTGTAATTTTGCTGTGGACATAAGCACCGCCAAGCTCCTCAAGGGTTACTTTCTCACCGGTAACATCATGAATAATCTTTGGTCCTGTGATCACCATCTGGCTTTGTTTTTCCACCATGATGATAAAATCTGTCAATGCAGGTGAATATACAGATACGCCGGCACAAGGGCCCATAATACAGGAGATCTGGGGGATAACACCGGATGCGGCCGTGTTTCTAAGAAACATGCCGGCAACATTTTTTGACGCAAAAAAACCTTCATGCAGTCTGCCGCCACCTGAATCATTCAGACCGATCAGAGGTGCCTTGACTTTTATGGCCTCATCAATGATTCTGCAGATTTTCTGGCCGTGGATTGTGCCCACAGAGCCGCCAAGAACGGTGGCATCCTGAGCATAAGCAAACACTGTCCGGCCGTCAATGGTTCCAAAGCCTGTGACGACACCATCTCCTGGAACCTTTCGCTGATCCATGCCAAAATCAATGCACTGACTTTCAGCCAGATCATTCAGCACTACAAAACTCTCCTTGTCAAACAGAAGGTCAAGCCGCTCCCTTGCAGTGAGTTTCCCTTTTGAACGGTGACGTTCCATCGCTTTTTCACCGCCTCCCATGACAGCTTTGTTCTGTAATTCTCTTAACCTTTCAAGTTCGTTAGAGTGCGTTTTTGCAGCCATATTGTTGTGTATCCTTATATTGTGTTATATTGTTGGATTGCATTTTAAACAATTAAGATTAAGATTGTATACTGTATACAATTATTTAATGTCAATCATTATTTTTCTGGGTATGCACTTGACTCGAGCCACTAATTATGTAGTGTACTTGTTGGTGGCGGATTATCCTGAAACTTTGCTTGAATTCGAAAAACGTTTTGTGACCGAAGAAGACGGTTATCACTATTTTATGAGCCGTCGACGGCCCACTGGCTTTCGATGCCCTGTCTGTGGCAGTGGAAAAGCCTGTATCGCTCTGGTTTAAGGCAGTTTATAGTTCAAAACCAATCAATTGTGCCAATTGTGAAAATTGCTGTGATCTGTGAGATCTCCAGCAGGCTTAAAAGCGGTGCTGAAACTGAAAAGTTGTCAGCGGCCAATCCCTTATTTAGAATAAAAAGGGGGGCTCTGATTTTGAAAATTTATTGAATTTTTGTTAAATAAAATATCTGAATGATACATTCATCATCGAGTGTATTAAAATGTTTTGCGAAATAGTGACAAAGGAGGAACTCATGAAACTGCAGGAAAAGATGGATGCATACAAAAAAAAAATGCAGGCCAACGCCCCTAAAGAAGCCCTTGATATTATGCTTCGTTCTACAAAAGAGCTTGACAGCTCAGGAATGTTGGAGCGTGCGGTAAAGGTGGGGGACAGAGCACCCGGGTTTAGTCTTAAAAATACTTCTAATGCCTTGATCAGCATGGACAGCCTGCTTTCTCAGGGGCCACTGGTTCTGGCCTTTTTTCGGGGGAAGTGGTGACCTTATTGTAATATGGAGCTGGAGGCTCTTGAAGAAGAAGCTGAAAAATTCAGTGCTCTTGGGGCATCCCTGGCAGCAGTTTCTCCCCAGGCTGTGGTTTTTAACAGAGAGATGCACGAAGAAAAGTCATTGACCTTTGAATTGCTGAGTGATCCGGGAAATAAAACCTGTGCAAGTTATGGTCTTAAATTTCAAATGCCTGTGGAGTTACAGAAAGTATATTCTCAATTCTCCCTTGATATCCCAGCACATAACGGTGATGATTCATGGACTCTGCCTTTGTCAGCCCGATTTATTGTGGATAAGGGAGGAATTATCCGTTATTCGGAAATACAAACGGATTATACCATTCGACCCAATCCGGAACATACACTTGAAAAATTGAGATCACTGGGTGGCCAGGGCACAAAATAGTGAAAACGGTTGAACCTCTTTTTCTATAAATGGGAATAGGACCTTTTGTACTTTAAACCATATTTGTGATAGTTTCTTCATAAAGCGGCGCCTCTGGCTCAGTTGTTTTCTTGTGGTGATTAAACTACTAAAATATACCATCGTAGCAGCTTTTCAACAATTTAGCCCGGATATTTCATGAAAGTTAGTAAATGAACTATAGACAGCTCGATATCACCTATACCGATTTTAAACAACGAACCCGGCTGTATTTTACTACCGCAGGAGGTCATCATTCAGTTTTATGACAAGACGATTTGCAAAAAAGGGGCACG
>CAYZCC010000248.1:0-2727 GCA_964476805.1 uncultured Desulfobacula sp. | reverse complement strand
GGAAGGAAATTAATTTTTTTGATTCAGGAGTTTAACAGGGAGCTTAATACAATAGGATCAAAAGCCGGCAGTGCGCCACTCTCTCATATGATAGTCGATCTTAAATCCCAGCTTGAAAAAATCAGAGAACAGATACACAATATTGAATAAAGGAGGAATTTTATGGGACAACCTCTCTTAAATTTAGGTTTTGGAAACAGTGTGGTGGCAGAAAAAGTTGTGGCGATTTTATCTCCTGGATCATCTCCCATGAAAAGGGTTAAAGATGATGCCAAAAAAGAGAAACGCCTTGTGGATGTTACCCATGGGAGGAAAACAAGGGCCATTATCATAACAGAGAGCAACCATGTTCTCCTGTCAGCAATTCAAACAGAAACCGTTTCCCACAGGTTTTCATCCCTGATGGATGAAAAAAAGTCTAAATCCCATGGTTGACAAAGGGAAGCTGTATGTTGTATCAGCCCCGTCAGGCGCTGGAAAAACAACACTTATTAAAGAGGTATTAAAGCGTTTTCACACACTCTCTTACTCTGTATCCCATACAACAAGGGCCCCGAGAAGCTGCGAACAGAATGGACGCGACTATTTTTTTATCAGCCAAGAGGCGTTTGAAGAGAAAATAAGAGAGGATTACTGGATAGAGTGGGCAAAGGTCCATGGGAATTATTACGGTACATCAAAAGAGTTTATAAAGACAAAACTGGATCAGGGCAAAAGCCTTATTCTGGATATTGATGTCCAGGGTGCCTGCCAGATTATGACATCAGGGCTGGAAATGGTGACTGTTTTTATAATGCCACCGTCCATTGAAATTTTATCTCAACGTCTTGAAAACCGAGGTGATGATCCCACAGAAGTGATTGAAACCAGACTTGAAAATGCCAGGGCAGAGATAGCTAAAAAAAATATTTATCAATATGTTGTGGTCAATGATGATCTTGATAAAGCAAAAGAAGAACTCTGCCTGATCTTCAAAGGTGAGCATCATTAAAAAAGTGAAAGAAAAAAACGATACTCTTTTTGGTTTTCACTCTGTTTATGAAGCGTTAAAGGCAGACAGAAGAAAAATTTATAACATATTTTTCTCCCCTCAAAAAAAAACGTTGAAAAGATTTAAAAAAATAGAAAAAATTGCCAGAAGAAAAAATATAAAAATTGAAAAGGCCGCACCTGATTTTTTTGACAAAATGACCGGTTCAGTAAACCATCAGGGTGTCATTGCAAAGACCTCCTTTTTCCCTGTAGGAGAAGCATCTGAAGTGATAACTCTTATGAAGCAGAAACAATCATGTTTCATATTAATCATGGATAGTATTGAGGATCCACATAATCTTGGCGCCTTGATCAGGACGGCACTCTGTGCCGGAGTTGATTATATTTTAATTCCAAAGGACAGAAGTGCCAGGCCGTCATCGGCAGTGTCAAGAAGTTCAGCAGGCGCCATGGAACATGCAAAGATCTTTATGGTGACCAATACAGCGGCCACTTTAAGATCCTTGAAAGAGAACAACGCCTGGATATCGGGCCTTGATGCCAACGGGGATACTTCCCTGTTTGATTCTGATTTAACCGGCAGTATTGTACTTGTGATTGGTGGTGAACATAAAGGGATCCGACCTGGAGTGAGAAAAGAGTGTGACTTTTTACTCTCCATTCCCAACAGGGGAGATATAAACTCTTTGAATGCTTCTGTGGCAGGTGGTATCGCAATGTTTGAAGCGCTCAGGCAGCGAAGCTGAAATTTGAGCCGGCCACTGTTCATAAATTCTATCTTCAACGTCGCAACACACCCATTTCCACTGATAAAAAAGAGTATCAATGCTTTTGAGCAGCTTTTATACCCTTTGAAGTGTTTGAAATGCGGCAGATATATTGATGCGGATCTTGTACAACCCCTCTCTTTGGAGTCCTGTTTTTGTGATACCTGTATGAAATCAGGATTTTATCCAATTGAAGCACCATACTGCACAAAATGCGGACTTAAATTCCACCAGGATTCAGGTCAGGAGCTGACTGAAAATCATCTGTGCGAATCCTGTATTAAAACACCATTAAAATTAGATAAAGTGAGGGCTGTAACTGAATACCGAGGTATCATAAAAGAGGCAGTGCCGCTTTTTAAATACAGCTCAAAACTGGCGGTCGCAAAAGTTTTTGAACTTCTGCTTTTTCAAGCGTTTTTAACGCATTATGAAAAAAGGGATATTGACCTGATCATTCCAATTCCTCTTTATCGAACAAAACTGAAAGCGCGTGGATTTAATCAGGCATTTTTATTGGTGCGCAATTTTATAAAATTATACCGGCAGGATTTTGATAAAACACCTCCCTGGAAAATTGAAACAACCTCTCTTATCCGAATCAAAAAGACAGAACCCCAGACAGGATTTGATATGAAACACAGAAAAGACAATTTACAAAAAGCTTTTAAGGTGACGGGTCAAAAGAGAGTTAAAGATAAAAATATACTTTTAGTGGATGATGTTTTTACAACCGGGGCAACCTGTAGCGAAGCTGCCAAAGAACTATTAAAACATGGTGTTAAAAGAGTGGATGCCTTTGTATTGGCAAGGGCATGACTTGGAAAAATGAAATGTGCCGCGGCGCTGTTCGCCTTTGTTTCAAACGACAGAAATGAAAGTATTGCCCAGACTTCCACATCCCTGTGAGTTTGGCAAATGGTTTGACGATGTTTCAGACGATATTAAAGCGCTGCCTGTTTATGAA
>CAYZCC010000247.1:0-2741 GCA_964476805.1 uncultured Desulfobacula sp. | reverse complement strand
TGGGGGACCCTCAGAGCCTTTACAAGATTTGCCGTCTCAATATTAAGAGTATTCTGGCTTCTTCCCATTTCAAGGAGTTTTTCAGTAATGGAACCATAGGCCCTCTCCCGCTCTTTTTCCATGGCAGCAAGGCGCTGCTCATATTTATCAAGGCTTTTTTGAACTGGATCAATGGTTTTTGACAAAGATGATCGCTTTGATCTTGCAAAAATTATAGACACAAGCACCCCCAGACAAAAACCAAAGAGGACAAACAGCAGATTGGCAGAAGTGACAGTCATATTAATATTTTGCAGTATAGGTTCCGCTTTTGCCCCCGGATTTTGATTTAAGTCTGATATCAGATATTCTCATTGCCCTGTCATAGGATTTACACATATCATATATGGTTAAGGCTGCCACACAGACAGCCGTCAATGCTTCCATCTCTACACCCGTTTTTTCTGTTAATGACACCTCTGCCTCAATCTCAATACCATGATTTTTTGTATCAAAGACAAAATCAACGCGTGCATGGGTGATATTTATGGGGTGACACATGGGAATAAAATCAGATGTTCTCTTTGCTGCCATAACACCTGCAATCCTTGCTGTTTCAAGGACATTTCCCTTTTTCACCTTTGCATCCATGATCATTGAGAGGGTATCAGGCGCCATTGAAACCCTGCCGGCAGCCACAGCAATCCGTTTGGTTTTCTCCTTATCCCCCACATCAACCATCCTCACCCTGCCCTCTTTGTCAAGATGTGTAAAATCTGTCATGCAACCCCTCTTCTATTATTTTCATCTATCCTCTCTTTCTATAATATTTTTCATTCAAATAAAGTACTGTTTTTTGGTGGTGGCTTCCCCTTTAATCCGGTTCAAAGTATCAGTCAACGATTCAATCACATTCTCCCTGATATTACCTGCAACCACAAGGAACATTACATCATCCCCGACAACAAGTTCTCTCTGTTCATTAATATGAATCAAAATTTCAATAATTCCAGGCCTTTTTTTCTGCTCTTTTATAATCAAATCAAGTTTTTTATGATCAACAAAAACTTTGAGACCTGTCACTTGATCCCCCTCTCTTGATGTAGCCCTTACAACGCCATTGTGGCATAAAATCATCCCTGCCTTATGAAAATCCGGGTGCTGCTTTATCTGATTCATCATTGTTTCCATGTTCATAACGTATATCCCTCTGCTAATTCATCCGTTATCAGCCATATATCTGGCTTTTTCCAGATCTTCAGGCGTATTGACATTAAAAATAAACTGCATTTTCGGATCTATTTTCTTTAATTGCGCCACAGGTATCTCTTTAACCTTTTTTCTTCTGAAGCTTTTTTTTACCATAAAAATATTCTTTTCAAGATTTTCCTCTATCCGGGGGATACACTCCCTTGAATAAACTGCAGACAAAGACTCAAGTCCGTCATCAGTCCGGGGCACAATCACATCAATCCCGGTTTCAATCTGATTGACAATATGCGCAACAACCCGTTGGTTAACAAAAGGGGTATCACAGGCGGTAACATATGCATACGGAAAAGATGCATAAAAAAGTCCTGCATGAAGTCCTGCAAGTGCACATTTTGAAGGGATGATATCTGTCACAATCAACATGTCAAGGCCAGCAAAATCCCGTGGTTCATTCACAACAATAATGATCTCTTTAAACAGATTTACAAACATCTGGGAAATACTCTCAAGAACCGTTAGATTCCCGACCCTTTGAAATGTCTTTTTCTTTCCGGGCAGCCTGTTGTTTTTCCCGCCGGCCAGGATCACCCCTGTGCAATCAAATTTCATCTGTTTTAGTCCTGCTGTTTTACCTGATGTTTATTCGCCAAACCACAGATACTGACAATAATTATAGCAACTCCATCTGAAAATCAATAACTATTGCCCGGCATTAAAAAAGATGATACAAATTTAATAATTTATGGAAACCAGAACAGGGCCTTTATATGAAAAAGAAAACAACTATTCTGAATGATCAGGATTTTAAAAGAATTATCACAAGGATTGCCCACGAAATCATAGAGAAGCATAGAGGCACCCAAAACCTTGCCCTTGTGGGAATACAGACCCGGGGAGATTTTATTGCAAAAAGAGTTTCAGATCAGATAAACAAAATTGAAAACACAGATCTTCCCTTTGGATCCATGGATATCAATATGTACAGAGATGACTGGACAAAAATAAGTCACCAACCCATTGTAAGGCCTTCGTGTATCCCCTTCAGCGTTGATGACATGAATATAATTCTTGTGGACGACGTCCTTTTTACCGGTAGGACTGTAAGAGCGGCAATGGATGCCTTAATGGATTTTGGACGACCGTCACGCATTGAACTTGCCATCCTTGTTGACAGAGGGCACAGGGAACTGCCCATACAGGCAGATTACAAAGGCGTATCACTGGATACGGCACATCAGGATATGATAACCGTACGGGTTGAAGAGCATGACAACGAAGATACTGTTTATTTTGAACAAGAGTAACACATGAGTCCTCTGCTTCATAAAAAACATACACCGCAGGATATTAAAGTTGCCGTTATTTCAGTTTCAACAACAAGAAAACTCTCTGATGACAAGTCTGGAACATGGATTAAAAAACAGGCAAAAAAAGAGGGGCATGAAGTAGTTATTCACCAAGTGGTCACCGATGACATCCAGGCCATTGCAGAGCTAACCCGGCATGTTACCTCAAAAATCGGCCCGGATGCTGTTATCATGACCGGCGGC
>CAYZCC010000246.1:0-2780 GCA_964476805.1 uncultured Desulfobacula sp. | reverse complement strand
CACTGGTTATATTCTACCCATCCTTCTGGAAAAAATAAATTATTTCCCCATCGGTTGATCAAGTTAAGAATAATTTTTGTACATCTTTTAAATGGTTTGACAGGCAAGCCACTATGACCCGCTCATTGCCCTGAATATGCGTGTCTCCCACAGCGACTTTCCATACACCGTCTCTATGTATACTTCCGATAATGATTTTTTGATTATAATAAGAACCCAGCCCGGAGAGAGGTTTGCGGGTAATGGGTGAGTGGGCTGCTGCAACAATTTCCACCATTTCAGCATCAAAACCATGCAGATGAGCCACAGAAAGCAGCTCTCCCCTGCGAATAAATTTTAAAATCTTGTTGCCGGCCAGTATTTTTTTATTCAAAGCCAGATCAGATCCCATGGTGGATGCCAGTACCACATAATCTTCCTTGTTGACCAGGGCAATACATTTGATCTGCCTGTTGTCATTTTTGTCTGCTTTGTTGGCGTTTTGAGAGCTGATCAGATGTTTGGCCAAAACACAGCCCATGATATTGGTTTCATTCTCCCCGGTTGCATTTATAAAAGTATCCATTTCCAGCAGCCCGGCTGAAAGCAGTATATCAGAATCAGACCCATCGCCATGCAGCACTTCTGTTTTTTTCAACTGAAAGGAGAGTTCCTGGGCAATTGTTTCATCTTTCTCTATCAACCGGACCCGAAGCCTGTCTGTTTTACCCAGCAGCTGAGCAAGACGACGTCCGACAAGACCACCGCCAATTATCATCACCCGGTGGCTTTTTTGTTGTTCAACACCTGCCAGCTTCATCAACTGAGTCAGATTTTCACTGCCTGCCATGAAAAAAGCATGATCCTGGGGCAATAATTCATCACCGCCGCCGGGGATAATTGTTTGAATTCCGCGTGCAATGGCAACTATCCGAAATGGAAATTCATTATACTCTTGAGAAATATCTTTTAGTTTTCTATGAGCCAGAAGTGAATTTTCATGAATACGAGCTGCCACCGCCTGTATATGACCTTTGGCTACTGCCACAATTTCATTTCCAGCCCGAAGTCTTACCAGTCTGAAAATTTCCCTGGCTGCCAGCTCTTCTGGGTGAATAATCAAATCAATCTTAAGATCACTGGCACTTAAAAGTGAATTTTCAATTCCAAACTCGGTAGAACGAATCCGGGCAATTTTTCTTTGAATACCAAACTTGTCACCGATCTGGCAGCTCATCATATTAACTGCATCGTTATCTGTCACTGCAATAAGATAATCCATTTTTTGAGCATCGGCTTCGCGCCAGCACGCAACACTCATGGCATTGCCTTGAATCAGACGTGCATCCACATCAACATTGGAAATCAATCCTGCGTCAGATTCTATGGCAGTGATGGCATAACCTTCGTGGACAAGACGTTTGGCAAGATAATATCCGACCCCTCCCAGTCCTAAAATCAGAATATTAGTTGATTTAGCAGGTTTATTTATCTCCATGATCTTGGAATACTTGATAAATCTGTTTTTGTCAACTTAAGTTATAAACAGCCATTTACCCTAAAGGCCGGCTACACAAGAGTTATAAAAATTTTAATTATATCTTGACAAAAGGCAAATAATTATTTAGACCTCGAACTTGTGAATCAAAATTGGAACAGAATTAGGAATTTTTAACATGCTGTTTGTGTCAGCTGATATTAAATTTTTAAAGGGTTAAATGATACACGCATTTGCACTCTTCACAATGCTCAGTGGGTTCTGGTTGATTAATTCAGGTCATTATACCCCTTTGTTTTTCTTTTTTATGATACTATCCGTACTTTTTGTGGTGATACTCTGCCAGATGATGGATATTGTCGATGAAGAATCCCAGCCACTCAATCTGACGTTTACGATTCCTTTTTATTATCTCTGGCTCATCAAGGAAGTGATCCTTGCAAACATTGCCGTGGCCCGATGCGTGTGGATGGGCAGAGATTCCATCAATCCCAGGGTAATTACTGTGACCGCCCACCAGAAAACCAATATTGGAAAGGTTATCTATGCCAACTCCATAACACTCACGCCAGGGACGTTGAGCATGGACCTGGAGGGGGACAAGATCACTGTCCATGCCTTGACAAAAAAGACCGCTGACGATCTGCTTGAAGGTGAAATGGATCGCCGGATCTGCCAGGTGGAGGGGTAATGTTTGCCGCTGCCACGATTGCACTTCTCATCGTAATGGCAATGGCTCTGGTTCGTGCCTTTGTTGGTCCGACGCTCTATGACCGAATTCTTGCGGTCAATAATTTTGGCACCAAAACCGTGCTTTTGATAGCCGTCCTCGGATTTCTTGGTGGCCGTCCAGAGTTTCTTGACATCGCCATCGTGTACGCTTTAATTAATTTTATCAGTATTATTGCGGTGCTGAGATTTTTTGAAGATACCGGCGAAAGAAAAACCAAAGAGGAATCATAATGGAAATCATCATTGATACCATCATTGATACCATCAGCTGGATATTGCTGCTGTCAGGAAGTTTCTTATGTGTTACCGGAACAACAGGCTTGCTTCGATTTCCTGATTTTTTTACTCGAATTCATGCGGCAAGCATCACCGACACCCTCGGTGCCGGTCTAATTTTAACCGGCCTGATGCTACAGGCCGGATGGGGACTGATCTTTGCCAAGCTTATAATCATTCTACTGTTTTCTGTGGTGGCCGGAACTACGGCAAGCCATGCCATGGCCAAAGCTGCGCTTAAAAGCGGCATGAAACCCAGGTTCTTAAATAATAATGACAACTAATCCTGGAGAAA
>CAYZCC010000245.1:0-2791 GCA_964476805.1 uncultured Desulfobacula sp. | reverse complement strand
TTGAACTGAAAACAGAGTATGAGGCAAATTATGATAAAATTCATGAAGAGATCACTACCGATACTAAACTGATACCCCTTCAGATTGAATATTATCTTAAGCAGGATCACTCCATGGAAGAGGCTTTCAGACTTGCAGTCAATGACTTTCAGGGCTCCCATGCCATAAGCATGCACTCTGACCTGGCTCCCGGCAGACTGTTTCTTGCCCAGAAAGGAAGCGGTCAGGCTATTTTTGTAGGCGTTGCAAAGGATCACTATATTGCTGCTTCTGAACTTTATGGAATTGTTGAGGAGACCCAGGATTATATAAAACTCAATGGCGAAAAGAGAGGTCAGATTGTACTTCTTGACCAGAATTCAAACGGGGGGGTGTCAGGAATTAAATCTTTTTATTATGATAACACGCCCATCATCATAGAAAAGAATCAAATTTTAACAAGCCAGATAACATCACGGGATATTGACAGACAGAATCTCCCCCACTATTTTTTAAAAGAGGTTTCAGAGTCTCCTGATTCAGTTGAGAAAACCCTTGAAAACAGATTTAAACTTGATCCTGACAATCTTTTTACGACCTCACTGGATGAGGCAGCCATTCCAAAATCCCTGGAAAATGATTTGAAAGCCAGTAAAATCAAAAAGATCTACTATATCGGTCAGGGGACTGCAGGTATCGCTGCCCAGGGGTGTGCGGACCTGTTAAATTTCTATATTGGCGATAAAGATATTGACATAAGAGCAATGAAAGCATCAGAGCTTTCAGGGTTCAGTATTGCAACAGGGAAGAGTGATGAAAACTCTATGAATAACTGCCTTGTCATCGCAATAAGCCAGTCCGGCACCACAACCGATACCAACAGAACGGTTGACATGGTTAAAGAGTGCGGGGCAAAAACCCTTGCCATTGTCAACAGAAGAGATTCCGACCTCACCTTTAAAACAGATGGTGTTTTATATACAAGTTCAGGCAGAGATATTGAAATGTCTGTGGCATCAACAAAAGCGTTCTATTCACAGATAATTGCCGGCGCCATCTTAGCTCTTCATATTGCAGGAATCAGCAAAGCAAGATCCAAAAAGTTTATCACCAAAGAGATCAATGAAATAAAAAGCCTGCCCCCAAAAATGCGGACGATTCTTGGCATGAAAGATCAGATTAAGGAATCTGCTTTAAAACTTGCTGTTTCAAAACAATACTGGGCGACAGTGGGATCAGGATCCAACAAAACTTCAGCCGATGAGATCAGGATTAAACTCAGTGAACTTTGTTATAAAACCATCTCATCTGATTTTATAGAGGATAAGAAACATATTGACCTCTCCAGCGAACCGTTGATCATTATCTGCGCCGCTGGAACAAGAGAGCGTGTTTTGGGAGATATTATAAAAGATACTGCCATATTCAATGCACACAAGGCAAGCCCGGTGGTGATAACAAATACAGGTGAAGATCGTTTCGATCTCTATGCAAATGCAAAGGATGTATTTAAAATACCTGAAACCAGGGAACATTTTGCCCCAGTCTTAAACACCCTCGTCGGACATATCTGGGGATATTATGCAGCACTTGCCATTAATGAAGGTTCAAAATTCATATATAAGGGAAGAGAGAAGGTTCAGAATCTTCTTGATGAATACACTTCCATGGGGCATGATGTCTACGAAGTTCTTCTGGAAAAAAGATTCAGAGAAACCATTGCTCAATTTTCAGACTCTTTTTCAAAAAGACGCAGGGAGGTTGGTTTTCCTGCTGCCATGGGCATTGATAACGCCACAAATATTACACTGCTCTTAAAATATCTTTCAGGAAAACTTCCGATTTCAGATTTTGAAATTGATTTTGCCCAGAAGGGGACACCATCCAATATGTTAAACACTTTCTTTGACAATATGGGGCAGGCAATCAATACCATGGCAAGACCGATTGATGCTATTAAACATCAGGCCAAAACTGTAACTGTCGGCACCAGCAGGATCAGTGAAACATTCAAGGGTATTATTTTTGATGAACTTGAGAAGAACAATATCCAAATATCCCAGATAACCAACAAAAATGTAGTGGTCATAAGAAATCTTCAGGAAATTATAGAGAGGGTAAAAGGAGGCTTTCTTTACCAGATATCAGGTTTGAGTCTCCTGGGTAATGTCACCGGTTCAACAAAAATTAAAATTATCAATAAAACCGGAATATTTAAAAATGACCGCTCAAGAGTTGAAAAAAACCCGCATCTGAGGGGAACGAAAAATATTATTGTCAGGGAGGGGAATATATATGTTGGGAAGGGGAAAAAAGACAGCAAAAATATTCTGATAATTCCTGTAAACTCTTCAAATCCAGCCACCCCCAACATTATTGAGTATATCCTCTCACTGAATATCATTTTTAAAAAGTCAAAAGGTGTCTCTCTTTTTAAAAAGATAAAAGCACTTGGCGGTAAGTACAACAGGCTCAAAGACTGGATTGTTGAAAGCAGTGACTTAAAATGGGATGATAAATATCTGAATCTTATTGATATTGAAAATCTGTTTGGAGATACAGCAGAGACAGTCGTTGAAAAAATAATCCGCAAAATAAAATAACGGCTGCAAAGAAATTGCAGTTGATTTTTACAAAGTAAAACCTGAAGAAAAACGTAACATGGAAACTGCACCGGCTGATCATGTCTGAATACAAAAAAAGGACGATGTATACCTATCTCATCGTTCTCACGATATGCTCCACGGCAGGGCTGCAGTGCTGGCGAACCCTTTTTGATAATTTCAGTGTCAATATTGCAGGACTTGAAGGC
>CAYZCC010000244.1:0-2828 GCA_964476805.1 uncultured Desulfobacula sp. | reverse complement strand
AGTCTTTACCATGTCCCAAAAAATAAAGGGCAGAGTAAAAGATCAGATGGATAAGCTGCAGAAAAAACATTATTTGAATGAGCAGATGCGTGCCATTAAAAAGGAGATGGGGGAAGACGGTAGTGCAACAGAGTTTCAGGAGCTTGAAAAGAGGATCAAGAAAAAAAGGATGTCCAAAGAGGCTTCTCAGGTAGTGAGACAGGAGTTTAAAAAATTAAAGATGATGCCTCCCATGTCAGCTGAAGCCACTGTGGTCAGAAATTATATTGACTGGCTGATATCGCTGCCCTGGTTTAGAAAGAATCGTTCAAAAAATGATCTTAAAAAGGCGGAGCAGGTTCTTGAACAGGATCATTATGGATTGAAAAAACCCAAGGAGAGGATACTTGAATACCTTGCAGTTCAGATTCTGGTTAAAAAAATCAAAGGGCCCATTCTCTGTCTGGTCGGACCGCCGGGTGTGGGCAAAACATCTCTGGCAAAATCAGTCGCATCGGCAACCGGGAGATCTTTTGCCAGGATTTCTCTTGGGGGTGTGAGAGACGAGGCAGAAATTAGAGGGCACAGAAGAACCTATGTGGGCGCCATGCCCGGCAAGATCATTCAGACTCTGAAAAAAACAGGATATAACAATCCTGTATTCTGCCTTGACGAGATTGATAAAATGACAGCTGATTTCAGAGGGGATCCCTCTTCGGCTCTTCTTGAAGCGCTTGATCCTGAGCAAAACAGAAATTTTAATGACCACTATCTTGAAGTTGATTATGATCTTTCCCAGATTCTCTTTATTACAACAGCCAATATTTTGCACGATATTCCCATCCCATTGAGAGACAGAATGGAAATTATCCAGATTTCGGGATATACAGAGTATGAAAAAGAGAAAATTGCCACAGGATATTTAATTCCAAAACAGCTCAAGGAAAATGGTCTTACAAAATATGATGCAGTGTTCTCAAAAAATGCTGTTCATGCAATCATCAAACAGTATACAAAAGAGGCAGGGGTAAGAAATCTTGAGAGAGAAATATCTTCAGTGTTGAGGAAGATATCCAAAAAAATTGTCCAGACCAAAAAAAGGAAACTGCATCGAATTTCCACGACTCAGGTTTTGAAATATCTTGGCCAGCCCAGCTTCAGGGACGGTATTCTTGAAAAAGATGATAAAATAGGGATTGTAACAGGTCTTGCATGGACCCATGCCGGTGGTGAACTGCTTACAATAGAGGCTGTCACCATGCCGGGCAAAGGCAGGGTGCACGTTACAGGCAAACTTGGAGATGTAATGAAAGAGTCTGCCCAGGCTGCAGTCAGTTTTGCCAGGTCCAGAAGTGAAGAGTTAAATATAAAAGAGGATTTTTATAAAATACGGGATATCCATATCCATGTTCCAGAAGGTGCCATACCCAAAGATGGTCCTTCAGCAGGTATCTCCATGTGTACAGCAGTGGTTTCTGTCTTAACCGGTAAAAAGGTTTCAAGAAAAGTTGCCATGACAGGTGAAATTACACTGCGCGGGCGGGTTCTTCCTGTTGGCGGCTTAAAGGAGAAACTGATCGCGGCCCATGCCAATGGTATTGAAAAGGTGATTGTTTCAATTGATAATAAAAAAGATATGAAAGAGATTCCAAAATCCATTCAAAAACAGATGGAGATCGTTTTTGCTGAGGATATGTCTTATGTCTTTGAAAACGCCCTGATATAAAAAAATTAAATTAGCGATAAAAACTGTGTCATGGCTGCCTGTTCATCCATGGTGGCAATACTTCTTCTTATTTCAACTGTTTTTTCGTACTCCTCCTTATTCATTAAAAGATCCTCTTTTCTTGTGCTGGATTTATTGATATTAATGGCAGGCCAGATCCTCTGCTCTGCACACTCACGGGATAGAAACAGGTCCATGTTGCCGGTGCCTTTAAACTCCTGGTAAATAATATCATCCATGCGGCTGCCAGTATCAACAAGTATTGTGGCAATAATGGTTAAAGACCCGCCATTTTCAAGTTTTCTTGCCGCTCCGAAGATTTTTCTGGGAAATTCCATTGCATTGGCGCCAAGCCCTCCACTCATGGTTTTGCCATGGCTGTCGCTGTATGAATTAAATGCCCTTGTCATCCGGGTTAAGGAGTCAATAAATACCACTGAATTTTGTCCGATTTCAGCGCACCGGATTGCGGTATGCATGGCAAGGCGGGTCATCCTCATATGCTGGCCGGTCTGCTGGTCAGCAGAAGAGTATAGAACACTGGCCTCTTTAAGACCTCTTTGAAAATCAGTCACCTCTTCCGGTCTTTCGTCAACAAGCAGAATAAATACTTTAGACTCTGGATAGTTCATCACAACCGAATTTGCCATATGGCGGAGTATGGTTGTTTTTCCTGATTTAGGCGGAGCAATAATAAGTCCTCTCTGACCCATGCCAATGGGTGAGATCATATCAAGAATTTTGCCGGTCGTATCGTCACTGTTCTGGGTCAGATGATACCGTTCAAAAGGATTGATGCTGACCTGGTCCTGCAACAGAGGGAACTCTCTGAAGTCATCAAAAGGCAGTTTGTTTATTGTCTCAATCTGTACTAAAGCAAGATTTGGATTGTTTGTTCCTTTCTGCTCTCCAAATCCTTCAATAAAACTACCTTCTTTTAAGTCTAATTTTCTAATTAAACTAATCGGTACATAGGTGTTTTCCGGTTTGGGCTGAAAATTTTCTTTGATATTCCTTAAGAACCCAAACCCTTTATCCATAATTTCAAGATATCCCTCTACAGGATACATTTTAAGACTCCTTAAAGTGGAAATAAGAACTTTAAAAATAGAGAACAAGCAGT
>CAYZCC010000243.1:1361-2839 GCA_964476805.1 uncultured Desulfobacula sp. | reverse complement strand
TTCTGCCTGAACCTGTCTCCATTGATTCCGTAAAAGTTGAAGAGAGTGATCGAATCAAAACCGGACTGGCAGAATTTGACCGGGTACTTGGCGGCGGCCTTGTTGAGGGGTCCCTGATTCTCATTGGCGGTGATCCTGGAATTGGAAAATCCACTTTAATGCTTCAGGTGTTGTCAAAACTGTCAGATTCAGAAAAAAAATGTCTCTATGTTTCAGGAGAAGAGTCCGTCCGGCAGATTTCCATGAGGGGGAAAAGACTTGATTCCAGAGCTTCTTCAATGTTTGTTGTCTCTGAGACCGATCTTGAATCCATTCTGGCAATGGTGGCGTTATCAAAATATGATGCCGTGGTAATTGACTCTATCCAGACTGTATTTCACCCGGATGTCTCTTCGACACCCGGCAGTGTGACCCAGATCAAGGAAGCTTCAATGCATTTTATGAAGCTGGCCAAAGCAACAGGTATTCCGATTTTTCTTGTTGGGCATGTTACCAAAGACGGCGCCATTGCCGGTCCGAGAATAATGGAACACATGGTGGACACGGTTCTTTACTTTGAGGGTGATAAAAGCCATGTTTTCAGGATTTTACGGGCTGTGAAGAACCGGTTTGGTTCCACAAATGAAATCGGCGTATTTGAGATGAGTGAAAAGGGGTTGAGACAGGTTTCAAACCCTTCTGCTGTTTTTCTGTCTGAACGATCCATCTCTGCACCCGGGTCGGTGGTGACTTCATGTATGGAGGGTACAAGACCTATTCTTGTTGAAATTCAGGGTCTTGTTTCAAGTTCAAGCCTGGGTACACCCAGAAGGACTGTCCTGGGACTCGACAGCCACAGGGTCGCTCTGATTATTGCAGTGATGGAGAAAAGGCTTGGAATGAATCTGACCACTCTTGATATTTTCATGAATGTTACCGGCGGTGTAAAAATTGTAGAGCCTGCAACTGACCTTGCCATTGCTGCAGCACTGGCTTCAAGTTTTCTGGATAAACCGGTTGATAAAAAGACAACACTGATCGGTGAAATCGGGCTGACAGGCGAAATAAGAGCGGTCGGCCATGCCCAGTCAAGGATTAAAGAAGCTGCAAAAATGGGATTTACAAAATGCCTGGTCCCAAACAATAATATCAAGCAGCTCTCCAAGATTAAAAATATGACCATTGAGCGTGTCAGTTTTCTTAAAAATGCTGTGGATGTCCTGTTTTAATTTCAATAGAAGATGAAAAAGCAAAAAAAAAAGAAAAAGCAAAACCAGTGGGAAGACCATCTGACAAGAAGGGCAAAATCGGAAAATTATCCTGCCAGATCGGTATATAAACTTCAGGAGATGCAGGAGAAATTCAAGATAATCAGAAAAAATGACAGGGTACTTGATCTTGGGTGTGCACCCGGCTCATGGATGCTGTATGCTGCCGGAGAGGTTAAAGAGAGTGGCCGGGTGCTTGGGATTGATTTAAAAAAGGTTGATATTGATCTG
>CAYZCC010000243.1:0-1351 GCA_964476805.1 uncultured Desulfobacula sp. | reverse complement strand
GATCTGCCCTGCAATGTATCCGCAGTTCAGGATGATATTTTAAATCTGAATAACCCCTCTTTTCTGGAGGAGATTAATAAATTCAGTGTCATATTAAGCGATATGGCCCCTGCCACCACCGGAAGAAAGGATGTGGATGCACTAAGATCTTTTGAATTGTGCAGGATGGCATTAAAGGTTGCAGAAGATTTTTTAATGCCGGATGGGCGGTTTGTATGCAAGATATTTCAAGGCAGTGACTTTAATAGTTTTCAAAAAAATGTTAAATCAAAATTTAAGAGTTGCAGAATTTTTAAACCGGAAAGCTGCAGAAAACAGAGCAGAGAAATTTATATCATAGCAAAAGGCAGAAAATAACTGCATATGGCAAGACTGGCAGGGGATTAGCCATAATAGAAAGTATAAGTATGAAAGTTTAAAGGACTTGTCTTTATGTATAAGGAGGCGCAATGTCAGGACATAGCAAATGGTCGACAATAAAGCATAAAAAGGGTGCTGCTGACAAAAAACGGGGAAAGATTTTTACCAAACTGATCAAAGAGATTACAGTGGCTGCCAGAATGGGCGGAGGAGACCCGGGTGCGAATTCAAGATTGAGGCACGCTCTTGCTGCAGCCAATTCCCAGAATATGCCCAAAGATACCTCTTCAAGGGCTGTCAAAAAGGGAACCGGTGAGCTGGCGGGTGTTAATTACGAGGAGATAACATATGAAGGGTATGGCCCTGGCGGTGTTGCAGTGCTGGTGGAGTGTTTGACAGATAATAAAAACAGGACCATTGCAGAAGTCCGCAATATTTTCAGCAAAGCAGGGGGTAATGTTGGAACAGACGGATGTGTTGCCTGGATGTTTGATAAAAAGGGATTTATATCCGTCTCCAAAGAGAACTCAGATGAAGAGACACTCATGGATCTGGCTTTGGATGCCGGAGCAGAAGACATTGTAGAAGAGAGTGATTCATTTGATATTATCACAAAACCTGGGGATTATGATGCAGTAAAAGATGCAGTGGATGCGGCTCAGATCAAGTATGAATTAGCAGAAATTACCATGATACCCCAGAATATGACCCCGCTGGAAGGAAAAGAGGCAGAGCAGATGATAAAATTCATGGAGACTCTGGATGACAGCGATGATATCCAGAAATTCTACTCCAATGCAGACATTCCAGATGAAGTGTTTGACTCTCTACAATAAATTTTCATACTTTTCAAACACCCATTTTTTCTTATTTTTTAATCACCTATTGAAATAAAAGTGGCCCTTGTAAATAATTCTCTCTTCTGCAACAGAAAGGTCTGTGCTTGCAGTCTCCCCCATACTTCGCAGTCGGACGGTTATTGAAACATCAT
>CAYZCC010000242.1:0-2850 GCA_964476805.1 uncultured Desulfobacula sp. | reverse complement strand
ACCCCGTTATGTTACCGGTGATATTAACAGACTCAGACAGATTCTGGTTAACCTGGTCGGGAATGCCATAAAATTTACCAATTCGGGATCCATTTCCATTCATGTTGAACCCATTGAAGATAAAAATGAAAACAAAAGCAGTCCTGAACTGCTCCAGTTCTCCATCTCAGATACGGGTGTGGGGATACCATCTGACAAATTGACGACTGTTTTCAACGCTTTTACTCAGCTCAATGACCCCAATGTCACTCTTCCGGGAGGTACAGGCCTTGGCTTGACAATTACCAAACAATTGATTCATTTGATGGGTGGTGACATCTGGATAGAAAGCCGGGACGGGACGGGCAGCACCTTTAATTTTAAAATCAGAATGAATCACGCTTCACATGAAGCGGTTCAAACTGTTTTAAGACAAGGCAGAGAGTCATTGTCCCTGCCGGAAGCCAAACAGTGTTACACCCCTTTGAATATTCTTTTGGCTGAAGATTTCGAAGTCAACCGAAAACTGCTTGTCCCTTTTCTGGAGCGATACGGCCATAATGTTACAACAGCTGAAAATGGCAGGGAAGTGCTTCAGCTTCTTTCAGGTAAACGTTTTGACATTATTTTAATGGATATAAAAATGCCGGTTATGGATGGCATAGAGGCCACTCGAGATATTCGGAAAAATGAGGATCCGGCTATTTCAACGATACCGGTAATCGCCTTAACTGCCCATGCGGTCAAAGGTGATCGAGAGCATTTTATATCTGCAGGAATGGATGAATATATCACCAAGCCTTTTCAGGGAGATGAACTGTTAGCCTGTCTTGAAAAATTTGCATGGGTTCGGAATAAAAAACAGATAAAAAAACATTCAGATGCGTTATTCGATTTAGAATATGCGCTGACCCTTATGGGAGACAACCAGGATATCGTGAATGATATCTGCAAAACCATCATTCAAAAGTTCCCGGAAGAGGTCATGAAAATTCAGAATGCATTCAATCGTAAAGATTTCAAAACGATTTCCATCGCAGCACATTCATTGAAATCAGGCGCCAAGAGTATTAATGCCCAGTCAATAACAAAAAAATTAGAGCAGTTGAAATCCGCAAGTAAAAATAAAAAAACAGAAAAAGTTCAACGGCTCGTAAATGATCTTGCTGTGTTAACTGATGCGCTTATTGTAAATTTAAAAAACACCATTTAAGAAATTATTTGAGTGTGGTAAGAGAGGGTTTAAAAATAATTTTTTAAAAAGGGACTTCAATGGAAAAACACTATATACCTGAAGACAGATTCCCCGTTCAACTGGATAATAATATCTTTATGCTGGGCAACTACTTTTTTAATCTGTTCCTGATTGCCGGCAAACAGAATAATGCTCTCTTTGAAGTGGGTATTTCAGCTGTGGTTGATCAGGTCATCAGACAGCTTGATATCCTGGGTATTACACCGAATTATATTATCCCTTCCCATCCCCATTCTGATCATATTACAGGCCTGCCGGGCCTTATCAATAAGTTTCCAAAAGCACAAATAATTACTGCCAGAGGCGCAAAGGAATTTATTGAGCACCCCAGGGCTGCGCCACTCATGTTCAAAGAAGACCAATTCATGTCAAAAAACCTTTTCAGGTTTGATATAACACCTGGCAGACCTTCTTTACAGGAGATCCCTGATCTTAATGACTCTTTTGTTATCGATGAACAAAAATCATTGGATCTGGGAGACGTTACTTTAGATTTGATCACAGTTAAAGGCCACTCTCCAGGAAATCTTATCGGGTCAATAAAGAAAAAAACAATCCTTTTCTGTTCTGACAGTATTGGGTTTCACTATCCTGGCAGAGGCTATTTCCCTCTCTTCTTTACAGGTGCTGATCCCTATCTTTCAACAATGAAGTTTATAAGGGAATTTAACCCTTCCACTCTATGCCCTGCCCATCAGGGACCGCTCTCCGGGAAAAAAGCTATTCAGGGTATTCAAGAATCCTATGATTTTACTATGGATACAATAAATATGATAAAGCAGTCTGATCCTGATGACAAAACTGTCGCAGACCGGTTGTTTGAAAAGGGGTATAAAGATGAATTCACTCTCTATACCCCGGAAAATATTAAAAACTGCTGTAACCTGCTTATAAAAAGGTCGTGGGAAGCAAAAACTGTGACTGACCCGACACCCAATACATCACCTGCCATTCAGAGGAGAAAACATGTCAGAAAAACATGAACAACAAGATCAAATTGCACTGGTAACCGGCGCCAGCAGAGGGATAGGCAGGGCTGCTGCCAAAGCTTTATCCGGGACAGGGAGATTTGTATATCTCAATTTTAATTCAAATTTAGAAAAAGCTGAAAAAACCCTGGAAGAGATCATCAGCTGTGGTGGGAAAGCTGCTCTTTTGCAGTTTGACGTCAGCAGCAGGAGAGATTCTGAGAAAGCGGTTAAGCAGATTATCAGAAAGAAAGGTAGAATAGATATCCTGATAAACAATGCCGGTATAAGAGATGATACGCTTATGGTATGGATGAAACCAGAAAACTGGCAAAATGTTCTGGATATAAATCTGACAGGATTTTTCAATGTAACAAAGCTGACAGTGAAACATATGCTGCCAAATCATTTTGGCAGAATCATCAACATATCTTCAACTTCAGGCCAGACCGGGCAGGCAGGTCAGGTAAACTACTCTGCTTCAAAGGCAGGTCTTATCGGTGCGACCAAAGCCCTTGCCAGAGAAGTTGCAAAACGAAATATTACTGTCAATGCGGTTGCCCCCGGATTTATAGAGACGGAAATGACAGCCACTCTGAATGTCAAGGAGATTGCGTTAATGCCGTATAGTTGATTGCTTCTTCTAAG
>CAYZCC010000241.1:0-2856 GCA_964476805.1 uncultured Desulfobacula sp. | reverse complement strand
GATTCCCATGACCCTTATGCTCATCGGGGCTGCCTGCCTCTTTATCCAGCTTGCTGCAACAACGGTTAAAACCGGATTTGCCATACAAACCGGAGAGGAGGTCGTCTAATGGAATCAGAACTTCTCTTCATGTCCATTGTTGTATTCAGCGCTCTCTTCCTGCTTCTCTCCCTCGGTATATGGGTGGGTTTTTCCCTTTTTATAGTCGGCTTCATCGGGATGACCTTTTTTTCATCCCTGCCTGCAGGAAACAATATGGCATCCTCGGTATGGGCAACCGTTGAAAAGTGGGAATATGTTGCCCTGCCTCTCTTTATTCTTATGGGTGAGATACTCTATAAATCAGGAATTTCCGAAAGATTATTCAAGGCGCTGGTGCCCTGGCTCTATCGCCTTCCCGGAGGACTCCTGCTCATGAATATTGTTTCATGTACCCTTTTTGCCGCTGTGTCAGGTTCCAGTGCAGCGACAACTGCAACAGTGGGACGTATTACACTGGCTGAATTTGACAGACTCGGTTATAACCGCAGTCTGTCCATGGGCTCCCTTGCAGGTGCAGGCACCCTTGGTTTTTTAATACCCCCCTCTTTGATCATGATTATTTATGCGATCCTTGCTGAAGTATCCATCGGCAAAATGTTTATAGCAGGTATTTTCCCCGGGCTGATGCTGTCAGGAGTCTATTCTGCCTATATTATTTACAGAGGGATCAGAAATCCGGAAATTGCACCCAGCAGCCAGGACAACTACTCCTGGAAAGACCGTGTGTCAGGCCTGAAAGATCTTGCCCCCACACTGACACTGATTTTAATGGTGCTGGGCAGTATTTACGGAGGGTTTGCCACCCCCACAGAAGCGGCCGCCCTTGGTGTTTTAGGCGCTTTTATCTTTTCTGTCATCAACCAACAGATGACTTTGAAAATATTTCTTGCATGCCTTAAAGGTGCTGTAAAAACCAATGCCATGATTATGCTCATTGTGGTGGGTGCGGGATTCTTATCCAGGACCATGGGGTTTTTAGGAATCCCTGCGGCCATCACCCAGGCAATCAATCAACTGAATCTCTCTCCATATATGCTTATGATTCTGCTCGGCGGCGTTTACATTGTTTTAGGCTGCCTGCTGGATGGATTTTCCATTGTTGTCATGACACTTCCCATTGCGCTTCCCATGGTGACTGCTGCAGGGTTTGATCCCATCTGGTTTGGTATCTATCTTATCTTAATGGTGGAGATAAGCCAGATCACACCCCCTGTGGGATTCAATCTTTTTGTCATACAGGGGTTGACTGGAGAGCCCATCTTAAAGGTTGCAAAGCATGCATTACCGTTTTTCTTTTTAATGCTGCTGACAACTGCCATCATAACTATTTTCCCTGAAATTGCTTTATACCTTCCAAAATTCATGATAGGAGAGTAAACACCACTGGAACAGAGACTAAAAAGTATGACTAAAAAGTATGAATAAGCATGAATAAAAGGGATTGATATGAAAACAATGGATCTAAACTGTGATATGGGAGAAAGCTTTGGCGCTTACACGCTTGGAGTGGATGATGAGATCATGGAGTATATCTCATCTGCAAATATTGCCTGCGGCTTTCATGCAGGGGATCCACAGGTCATGGATAAAACTGTTAAAATGGCTGTTGAAAAGGGGGTTGCAGTGGGTGCACACCCTGGATATCCTGATCTTATGGGGTTTGGCCGCAGACGCATGACCCTGACCCGGGATGAAATAAAGCAGTACCTGATATACCAGACCGGTGCGCTCAAGGCTTTCTGCAGGGTGAACAAAACCAGGCTGCAGCATGTAAAGCCCCATGGTGCACTCTATCTTGATGCGGTTGACAATAAAGATATTGCAAGAGCGGTTGCCAGGGGAATCATGGATCTTGACCCTGACCTCAAGTTTGTGGCACTTGCCGGTAAAAAAGGAGAAACCATGAGACGGGTTGGAGAGGAGATGGGCCTGAAAGTTGTTTATGAAGCCTTCCCGGACCGGGCATATACTCCCGAAGGCACGCTTGTCTCCAGGAAAGAGCCCGGCGCTGTGATCAGTGATCCTGAAGTTGTTGCAAAGCGTGCACTTGACATGGCAGACGGCTTTGTCAAAGCAGTTGACGGTTCCATGATTGAACTGGAAGTACAGACGTTGTGTGTTCATGGAGACAATCTTGCAGCAGTGGCACTGGTGAAAACCATAAAAGAGGTTCTTCAAACCAGTGATATAATAATAAAACCCATGGGACAGGCGCCTGCGGTATGATAAAAAAATGGATGGATGAACCCCCTGTTTTTAGAAATGCTGGAGATCGAGGTTTTATTGTTGAACTGGGTCAGGGCATTGATCCTGATATTAACAGGAAAGTAAGGGCTCTGGCCACTGCATTGAAAACAGATCCCCCCCAGGGCATTATTGAAATCATTCCCACCTACCGTTCCCTCCTGCTGATTTATGACCCCTTGATCACACGGCCTGAAAAATTTTTATATGCAATGGCGCGTATTGCTGACAGCCTTGACGATTCAAAAATCGACTCCGGCGAAGTGGTGGAGATTCCCGTATGTTATGGCGGAGAGATGGGACCTGATATCGGGAATGTACAAAAAGCTTCCGGTCTTTCCAGGGAAAATGTTATCAAACTTCACTCTGCACCTGAATACCTGATTTATATGATTGGTTTCACTCCAGGCTTTCCTTTTCTTGGCGGATTAAATGAAAAACTTTTCACACCCCGGCTGAAAACGCCAAGAATGGCCGTGCCCAGGGGTTCTGTGGGTATTGCAAACAATCAGACCGGCATGTATCCCATCCAGAGCCCCGGCGGATGGCAGATCATCGGCAGAACACCTT
>CAYZCC010000240.1:0-2865 GCA_964476805.1 uncultured Desulfobacula sp. | reverse complement strand
ACATGGGTGTCGACCCTCCCGCCTCGTTACAATAGGTCGGGAATTTAGGGTACCTATTGTCTGGGCGAAAATAAGAAGGGGATCCTATTAAAAAACGAAAAAGCGCTTCTACAACGCTACAACGGAATTGTCACTATAAACTCAGCACCCTCTCCATGACCAGATTCCAGGACAAGGTTCCCTCCCATATCTTTCAAAAATACCATGACGCCGGCAAGACCAAGGCCGTGGCTCTCTATGGCATTTCCAATGGGTGCGCCCGTGGTAAAATAGGTTTCAAATATCTTTTTATGGTCTTCAGGGGGAATTCCCTTGCCATCATCTCTGATTTTTAAAATCAGCTGGTCTTCAATGATTTTACCTTCAATTTCAACAAGGGATAATTTATGTTTAAACGCATTGGTCACAAGGTTTCTTAAAATCTGCTTCACTTTTGCATAATCAAGATGAACTATCGTCATCCAGGTTTTTTTATCAAATGACAGCCGGACACACTTTGTTTCAAGGATCTGGACAAGTTCACTAAAACGTTGAGTTTTTCGAATTTTTTCAACAAAATCGGGTTCAGAAAGGTCAAAATTTTCAATTAACACGGATCTGACCAGTTCAAAAACAGGGAAATCACTTTTTATAATGACACCTTCCCTTGACCGCCCAAGTTCCAGCACATCATTTACAAGTCTTTGCGTGGTCAGCGTATTTCTTATAATTCTTTTTACGACTTTGACCTGTTTTTCAGTCAGAGGGCCGTAGACATCCTGACGATTCAGCAGTGATTTTGCACCGGCATCTATCACAGATACAGGGACCTTTAAATCATGGACAAGAATTTCTGTTTGAATGGTATTATCTGACATTTTATAATCAAACCTCTTAAAATACTTGCAATCATAATCAATGATTTTATATATTGTAATCTTAACCCGTAGACTTGTTATACGGGTATCAAACCAAGTTGTAAAGTCTTCATGGAGTTTATTTATGAGTCAGGGTAAGAAGCGTATAAAAGAGCTTGAGCAGAAAATAGAAGAACTTGAACAAAAAAACAGTGAAATGCATGAAATTATCTGTAATGCGCCTATTCCCATATTTGCCATTGACAGCGATCACACGATCACCCACTTTAATAAAGCACTTGAAGATTTAAGCGGCCTTTCCCAAAATAAAATGATTGGCACGGATCATCAGTGGAAAGCTTTTTATAAAAAGAGACGTCCCATAATGGCAGACTTTATCATTGATAAATCTTCAGAAGAAGAGATCATAAAACATTATGGCAAAGAGAATATCAGACCCACCCATTCCAACGAACGGTTTGCAGCAACAAATTTTTTCCCGGATCTCGGAAAAAATGGTAAATGGCTCTATTTTTGTGCATCTGCAGTTAAAAATGCAAAAGGAAAGATCACAAGTGCTGTGGAAACCCTTCAGGATGTCACTAAAGAGAAGATTGCCCAGCAGAGAAACAGGGAACTTTACAAAATCTATCAGGGACTTCTTGATTCCATACCCTACCCCATTGTTGTATATGATGACAACGGTCTGGTTTCATATTTGAATCCATCTTTTGCAACAACGTTTGGCTGGTCTATCAAAGAGTTGACTGGCAAACCAGTACCATTTGTACCGGAAGGTCTTGAAGCGGATACCAGCAATATACTCAACAAATTCAGAGAGGAAAAATCCCTTACAAGATATGAAACCAGGCGGTTGACAAAGAGCGGTCAGACTCTTGATGTGGTGATCTGGGCGGACTCTTATGAAATGGGAAAATCCCATAAAAGACAGAATTTTGTTATTATAAGGGATATCACAGAAGAGAAAAGGCTTGAAGCCAATAACCAGACCATCATGAGAATAAGTGCGGTGCTTCCGGAATACCCTGAGCTTGAAGATCTGATGAATTATATTTCACTGGAAGTCAAAGGGCTTTTAAAAACGGAAGGTGCCCTGGTTCTTTTGTATGATGAGATCAAAGATGAACTCTTTTTTACAGGCGCCTCCTATGATAATCAGGATACACAGCAGAGGGCAAAAACCTTCCGGTTCCCTGCAGATTCAGTTCTTGCAGGGGAAATTATCAAAACAGGTGAGTTTGCCATTGTAAATGACCCAAAGAAACTTCAAAACGACTATCCTGAAAGGGATAAACTAATGGGATACAAGACAACAAGTATTCTTGAAGTTCCCATTAAAAGTGATGACAGAATCATTGGGGTTCTATGTGCCATTAACAAAAAACAGGGTCAGTTCAATTATAAAGATATGGAGCTGATGACAATGATCGCAGGCACCTGCAGTGTCTCCATTGAAAATGCAAGATTTGCCCAGGCTGTCAGGGATGCGTATCAGGATGTGGCATCCATGAACCGTGCCAAGGGCAAAGCCATCAACCATCTCTCACATGAACTGAAAACACCGGTTGCGATTCTGACCGGCTCTCTCCAGATTCTTCAGAAAAAACTTGAATCTCTACCCGGGATAAGTGTGGATGACACTCTGGACAGGATTGAACGCAATTTAAACAGGATTGTTAATATCCAGGATGAAGTTGCAGATATCATGGAGGATAAGACCTACTCTGCACAGAAACTGCTGTTGAAAATGTTTGAAAGCTGCCAGGATGAACTTGAAACACTGATCCTTCAGAACCTTTCTGCAGACAATCTTGAAACCGCCATACGGCTGATGATTGATGAGAAATTCGGACCGAGATCCATTACCTATAAGATGATTGATTTTGGTGAATATCTCAATCACCTCTACACAAAACTGCAGCCCGGGTTTGAATTCAGGGATATCAATATGGATCTCTCCATTGATGACACCCTGCCATCGGTTCAACTGCCGGAAGAGATATTAAAT
>CAYZCC010000239.1:0-2901 GCA_964476805.1 uncultured Desulfobacula sp. | reverse complement strand
TGATCAACGACAAATATTTTTTTCCTGTAACGACAATTAAAATTCCCGTGTTGCCTCATTAATAAATCATACTTTCACCAAGTTATTGCCTCATCAATAATGTTACCAAAAAAAGTAAATCCTTGATTATTGTATTTTTATATATCTTTGCTATTGTAGTTTTCACCAGTTCGGAGGATAGGGCTCTGTTGGGAAGCAACCCGAGCGCCGTAGCTGGTGACTTAAGCATGGGGGCGGTGTGTGATGCACTGCCCCTTTTTCTCATGCTTTTGTCCATAATGCGTTAAATCCCAGGGGGTTTGGGGGACAGCGTCCCCCATTATAATCGGGTAAAAAATCCTTTTATTCATAAAATCCGGTTCTGCCATACGTCAAGCCATTGCGTGATAATATCCGGCCAATGCTGCTTTCAGACGGCATGGGTTTGATATTCTCTACCCCCATTTTATTTTTGATTGCCTTGGCACCGCAATGCAGTCCTCGATTATATAGCTCCAGCCGTATTATTTTGACGATTTCCACAATCTCTTCTTTGGTATATTCTGTGCTCTGGTTGAACATTGTAATTGCTTTTTATTTGTTTTTTGCCTGTTCCATTCGGTAACTGTCTACGTTCAGTTCAAGAATGACGCTATGGTGAACAAGCCTGTCAATGGCTGCTGCTGTGGTCATGGGATCTTTAAAAATTTGCTCCCACTTGGAGAAAGGCAGATTGCTGGTAATCATCAGACTGCCTTGCTCGTAGCGATCTGCCAGGAAGGTAAACAAAACTTCCATCTCTTCCCTACTTTGCTGAACGTACCCAATATCATCAATAATAACAGCATCAAATTTAGATAACTTTTTGAGCTTTTTAGTTATCTCAAGTTCTCTTTTAGCGATCAGTAGATCCTGAACAAGTTGGCCACAGGTGATAAAGAAAACTTTTTTTCCACGCTCAATAAGCCCATGGCCGATGGCACATAGCAGATGGGTTTTGCCACTGCCAGGATTTCCAAATGCCAATATGTTTTCGGATCGTCTTAAAAAGGAACCGTTGGCCAGAACATTTAAATGGTTGGCTACCTTTGCGGGTAGACGTTTCATATCAAAATTTTCAAATGTTTTAGAAGACGGCAGTTTGGACATACGGAGATTGCGGGATATACGATTTTGATACCGAACTTCACATTCAAGATTTGTCAACTCCAAAAGATATTGTTCATAACTCCATGAGTCTGCCCGTGCCTGTTCTGCAACTTCTTCATAACTGCGGCGTATGGTCGGCATATGAAGACTTTTGAGGTTGTCGATGATTTGTTCCTGGCCGCTTAACATGTCATCACCTCCTCAAGCAACTGGTCATAGGCTGTCAAATCAATTTCCGGGATATCAATATCCTCAGCCCTATAAACAGGTTCATTGGATTGTATAAGGGTCTGAACCTGAGATTTACAAATATCCATATTTTTATCAATTAAAGTTCTCAGAGCATTGTCTACAGCAGTTTCACTTTCTTTGGCAGCCATGTTTAAAATGCCCAGATATCTCTTGGCAGCGCTTTTAAGGGTATAACGTTTTTTCAAACTATCATATGCAATCCGGAACCGGCTGGTGGGGAACATTGCATCACGATAGCGATAATTCTCAAAAGCTCCGGGTTTGCGGAGCAGGCTGTCAATAAGATGCCGATAATTGATTTTGTGTTTCCCTTCACCCCTCAGCCTTGGCAGGGTATCAATCTTTTTTTGGCCGTACCAAATTTCCAGCCGTTCCATGTACAGACGGGTCTGGATATCCTCGCCAATAAGACGGCTGTTTACAGAATAAACATTATGATTCACTCGTATAGTACTGCTGGGGCCAACCTTGATATCCTTTTTTTTAAATGAGTCAATCCGGCGTTTAGGTAATCTATGTAAAACAGCCTGGTCTTCCATAAATCGCTTTTTACGCCCAGCATTCAACTGTATGAATAATTTGCTTAAAAAACATTCATATTCAGCCCGATCTTCAAAGTCCCGACTACCCCTTAACATCAGGGCTTGGTCAACCGCCTTTTTAAAACGGTAATTGCGTTGCTCCACATCTCCATTTTCATGGGGACTGTTCGGATTCGTTTTGCAGGGCGTTATCCCATAGTGATCCACAAGATCCTTATATCTTCGAGTAAATATTTCAGGATGCCCCGTTTTGTTGACTGCTGTGCTTAGACAGTCAGTACGATGTTCTTCCGGTACCCCTCAAAGTTCCCATAATGCATTTTGAACTCCCTGGCTCAGGCTCTCAAAACTTTGAGAAAAACATACAGTACCGGTTTCCCAGTTAGAATAGGTCAAGACAAAATGATAAATCATATGGCCAAAGGGAACACCTCTGATGGTTATATCCAGTTTGTCCATATGGGTAAAATCAGACTGACATAACTTTCCTGGTTTATGAATTTGACTAAAAAAGACCTCTTTGGGTGGGCCCTCCATTGCCCGCCATCGTTTAATCCGGCGCTGCAGGGTTCTAAGCTGCCCATCAAAAAATCTTCCTGGCTCCCTTCGTTGGAGGTCGTCAAACAGGGTCTTGGCCTCCAATCCCGGATTAATCTTTAACATTGATTTTATACCATCCCAGACATCTTCAAAAGGATCTTTACGTGTCCGCCATACATGATCCTCTTTTAGTTCACTTGGCAACTTGCCCTGTTTACGGTACTTACGAGCGGTCTTTTCATCCATTCCTGCTTTCATTGCCGCTATCCCGAAATTCTTTTCTGTTTGAATCAATTTGAATAACCTCCTCACTTGCTGGTCCGTAACCATCCAAACCTCCATTTCCATTCGATTTGGATGTTCTTACCATTTTTTTAAAGGTCTTACATTTCGGGAATTTTAATTGTCGTTCGGTGGGTATTATAGCTGACGCTGATCA
>CAYZCC010000238.1:0-2920 GCA_964476805.1 uncultured Desulfobacula sp. | reverse complement strand
CAGCCGGATCGATTCTCACTTCCGGTTTCGTAGCAGGTACCAATGCGAGTGACGCATCCACAACTCTTGTAGCCAATCTAACCACTGTTTCTCTGGCCGAAGATATGACCTTGGAAGCCGGCTCCGAACTGGCTGCAGGAAGTAGTTTACTTTCAGGCTCAGAACTTGGGAACAACACTTATGTAATGGGCGGTCCACTGGATGCAGATCTTGATGATATAACCACATATGCCAGAACAGAACTGGCTGCAGGATCTCAATTGAAAGACGGCAGTATCCTTGGCGAGGGGTCTACTGTTGGTGGTGTCGTAACCTTAGGTGCTGATGAGACTTTGGCCAGCGACATGAGTGTGACTGCTGGGACAATGCTTAAAGAGGGCACCATGCTGATAGCCGGAACAGTAATCAATCAGGATATGACTCTCGAGGCGACAAGTGGTTCAGGAGCGACGGTCACTGTTTCTGCAGGAGATGTTCTTACAACAAATATGATATTGAGTGAAGATCACACTTTATCCGAAGATATGATGCTCTTGGAAGGAAGTATCATAGAGGAATCTTCAGAACTTGCTGTGAACACTTCAAATGCTGGCACTGTAGGCTTAAGTGATACAGAAAATATGAGGCTTTCCGACCTCAATGTATTGACCCAGGAAGGCGCTCAGTTTGCCATTGACATTGCTGAAGCTGCGTTAAAAGATCTGGATGAAATCCGGAGTGGACTTGGGTCTGTACAGAACCAGCTGACTTCGTCAATCGCCAACCTCTCTATTACAAAAACCAATATCCAGGCATCTGAATCAGCCATCAGGGATGTTGATTTTGCAGAAGAATCATCTATTTTTGCAAAACTGCAGCTTCTGTCACAGACAGGTTCCTATGCGCTTGCACAGGCAAATGCAGTTTCTCAGAACATCCTGAGTCTGTTGCAGTAAAATTAAAATTTATTAACCTTTAAACCAAAGCCCCTGGAGAAAAGATCTCTTCAGGGGCTTCTTCTATTTTATATGACCCCTTAAGTTATCAAACCAAACTTCCGATAATAGTAACATAAAGTTTGTGAATGGAGTAAAAAAATGGCAAAGGGAATTAGCAGAATTATGTTAGCCAGATGTTTCGTTCCCTTGACCCGGATAAAAAGTAATTAGAATTTTAAAAAGGAGTTTTATTTTATGTTTCATGGCAGGGCACTCCGCTCATATCAGAAAGCGCAAGTGTATGATGAAATGGACCCTAACAGACTGATTCTCATGCTCTATGAAGTAGCGATTAAGAGAATTAAACTTGCCAGGGAAGGCTTGATAAAAAAAAGCCCTCAATTAAGGGGAGAAAATCTTGGCAAAGCCATTGCAATCATATCAGAATTGAAAGCATGTCTTGATGAAAATATAAAAACAGAGGAGATTCTCTTTTTAAAAAGTTTATATGCAAAAATGCTTGTAGAACTGCCCAAGGTATCTGTCACCCTGGATATTAAGACGCTTGACAGATCAGAAGAATATCTGTCAGAGTTAAAAAGCATATGGGAAACAAATGTAATGAAACAACCTTCTGGTAGTGGGAAAAACAGTAAATATGGCTATGAAAATAAAAATATGAAACAAAATCCATTGCCATTTAATTCTAAGGGGATTTAGATGAATATTGAGCAACACAAATTATCTGTAAAACAGTGCTTTAAAAATTATGAGGATGTTCAAAAGTCTCATATAAAAATGTTGGAAAACGATAAAACACCTGACATCAATTCAATGGCAAGGAGTCGGGAAAATGCTTTTTTAAACTTGAAAACCGCTCTGGATAAATTAGTGGAATATGTAGAACTCGTTAATGATACCAAAAGCCTGCCTGCTTTAAGAGAATTTGAAAGTAGAGTTGTCTCAATTATGAATATTGACAAAAAAATCGGAACCAGGATCAAAAAGTATAAAAAAGAGCTTAAAACAAATCTCAACCAGATTAAGAAAGGGAAAATGGTAATGAACGGCTACCGGCATGCCGGATTGAATCAAAACCGCCCCCATGTGTTGAGTATGAACCGATAAAATTATTACAAGGAGGTAATAATAATGAACGTTTTAAATAATACCCAGGCTGCAGCAGAGGTGGCTGGTGTCAGTCAGGCCCAGATGGTTGGAAATTCTGTAGAACACCAGGCTTCCCACAACAGGCTTGATATTTCAAAAGTATTAAAGCCCTCTGAAATTAAAAAAGAAGATGTTGAAGGAATGGTTGAAGCACTCAAGGATTTCAGCGAGACACTTCAAACAAAATTGAATTTCAGTGTTGACGATGGGACAAACAGCATTGTTGTGAAAATTATTGAAAGAGATACTGACAAAGTGATAAGACAGATCCCTCCTGAAGAGATGCTGGAACTGCAGGAAAAAATGCAGGACTTAACAGGTTTCCTGTTAAACGATAATGTTTAATTAAATAGATTTTTCTATTCCATTGACTCTAAAAGCTGATGCTGATGGGAATGTGAACTGTTCTGCAGAATCAGCTGCAGACCCTCTTTAGCATTGTTGTTGACAACCAGCGGAGCCAAGAAATTGGCTGTCATCTTTTTAGGATTGCCTTTGGGGATGGTGACAATCACAAAACATGATATTTCATCTTTCCCCAAATCCCATGATGTGGCTGCTGCAAGATCACTCTTCTCAATTGTATATCCAGGAAGAATATTAACAGGATCCAAAACCACAAAAGAGAGGTTTGAATCATCAAGAGACTGAAACAGAAAAAAAGGAACCGTCTCCTCCTTTTGAAGGACAACATAGCGTTTTTTACCTTTAAATCCAGGTATGCCCAGCGGCATATTGATTATCTTCTGCTCATCAATCTCAATCTCTCCGAATTGTCTTGTATTAATTTTCATTACTTCTTTTTTGACTCCCTGGTCCCAATCAATTTTGCA
>CAYZCC010000237.1:0-2927 GCA_964476805.1 uncultured Desulfobacula sp. | reverse complement strand
CGTGCTTGTTGAACAGTGGTGGAAGCATCTCGTTAATAACTTTTGAATTTTTGAAAAAATAATCAAGCTGCTTCGTGTCTGTCGGCATAACATAAGGCAGTGTAAACAGGTCCATCTCAGGAATCGTACCCCCTATATAACCAGTTGACTGTCCTAAAAACTGTAAAATCCCGGCTTTAGTCTGTTCCAGCATATCGGTCTCTTCGCCAAGGCTTCCTATAGGATATATCTTGATTGTGTGTCTTGAATTTTCCTCAATAAATCTTTTAAACGCCGTAGCATAGATACCATGGGGATCAGTCTCACCTTCTCCCATTGCGTACTTCCACTCTTCTGCCTGAACATTAAACGCCAGTAATGCAATGGTAATCAAAATAAGGCCTGTTAATTTTTTAAACTTTTTGTTCATGGTGTTCTCCTTTTGTCAGATTAAGATAAATAAAAAAAGTCATTTCAGCCTTTAACCTGATTTATTCAGATAATTCAAGGCGGTCCTGACATGTATCTCTACTCCTTTTGTTAATACATCCTCATCAATATTAAATTTCGGGTTGTGGTGGGGGAAATCAGTGAGTTTTTCTCTGTTGGCACACCCCAGAAAAATAAATACACCGGGGACTTTAGCTGAAAATTCACTGAAATCCTCACCGGCAATATATCTTTCGTGATCAATCATATCCGCGCGGTCAAAAACCTGTGCGGCTGCCTCCTTTGCAAGTGTCACCATTTTGTCATCATTAATCAGAGGCGTGTTTTCATGTTCGATTTCAATGTCACAGGTGCATTGATGGGTTTTACAGACACTTTTACATATCCTGATAAATTTTTTTGTCGGATTGTTTTCAGAATCGGGCAGGGCCGCATGGAGGAATCTGATCGTCCCTTCAAGACAGACCTCTTCAGGAATGATATTTGCTTTTTTACCGGCATTTATTTTTCCAAACATGATAATTACAGGATGCTGTGCATTCATCTCCCTTGTCTGTATTGTCTGGACACTCTGAATAATGCTGGCCGCTGTGATAACCGGATCAATCGCTTGACAGGGATATCCTGTGTGACCGCCTCTGCCTTTGATTCTCATTTTAAACACATCCAGTCCGCCCATGACCACTCCGGGTGTGATGGAGAGACGACCTGACGGGATCATGCTCCATATATGAATTGCCGCAGCAGCCTCCACCTTTGGGTTCTCAAGAACGCCTTCTTCAATCATCCTGACAGCCCCTGCAGTCTCTTCATTGGGCTGGAATACAAATTTTATCCTGCCTTTCAGCGAGGCTTTTTTTTTTATCAGCACCTTTGCTGCAACAAGAAGCATTGCCATATGGGCATCATGGCCACAGGCATGCATGATGCCTTCATTTCTGGATTTATAGCTGATCGGGTTCTCTTCTGTTACCGGCAGGGCATCCATGTCTGCTCTGAGCATAAGACACGGTCCGGGCTGCCCGCTGTCCAGAATGGCGGTAACACCGGTTTGGGCTACCCGGTTCGTTTCAAGTCCAAGATTTTGAAGATAGGTTTCAATTTTTTCTGCGCTTTTAAACTCCTGGAAGCCAAGTTCGGGATACATGTGAAAATCACGGCGCAGATCAATGACTTCCTGTTTTAAATTTTTGATCAGGCTTTTAATGTTGTTAATTCCCATATCTCTCTGAATGGTTGAAAATTAAATCACAAAAAGTTTTCTTTCAAAGTCTGTAAAGGTTTTGGCTCCTGTTTCAGTGACCCGGAAAGATTCTGAACACTCAAATCCAAAATGATCCATCCACATGCCCAGGATCATGTGAAACGTCATATTGGGTTTGAGTATGGTTTTATCTCCGGGCCTGAGACTTGCGGTATGCTCTCCCCAGTCAGGAGGGTAGTTGAGGCCCATTGAGTAACCGATACGGGATTCTTTTTCAAAGCCTTTTTTTGCAATATGCTCCCGCCAGATAAGCTCTACATCTTCACCTTTCATGCCGGGTTTTATACCCTCAAGGGTTAAATTCAGCCCCTCTACAGTAATATCCGCAAGGTTCTGAAGTTTGTCAGGGGGCGTGCCGATAAAGGCGGTTCTGGCAATAGGACAGTGGTAGCGGTTTCGGCATCCTGCCAGTTCAAGGTTGACGGCCTGGTTGTTTTGATAAGGGTCATCCGTCCAGGTAAGGTGGGGAGCTGAAGTTTTTTCTCCGGTGGGCATCATGGGAGCAACGGCAGGGTAGTCGCCTCCGGAATCTGCAAGGCCTGATATCTGTGCCTGATAAACAGCAGCCACAGCATCACACTCACGGGTGCCTGCGGCGAGCTTGTCAATGGCGGTGGACATCGTTTTTTCAGCTATTTTCCCAGCCTGCTTCATCAAATCAATCTCTGAATCAGATTTGACGATCCGGACCCAGTTGACGAGAAGGTTGCCGTCAAGAAGATCTCTGCCAAGGGTTTTTTTAAGCTCTCTGTCGCTTCTTGCAGTATAGTAATAGGCATCCGTTTCAACACCCACACTTTTACCGGCCCACCCTCTCTCTTTTATGGTATCACCCACAAAATTCATGGGGTGCTTGATATCAGACTGGACATAATCATCACCATAGCCGATCATGTTTTCCTGTTTAATAAAAGCGGTGTGTTTTGCACCGTTGACATCCATATTCCGGCCAATCCACAAAGGCTCTTCCTGATCATCAATAACCAGTACTGCCTGGGGGACATAAAAAGACCATCCGTCATATCCTGTCAGGTAGTTCATGTTGGCAGGATCACACACCACAAAAATCTGGATCCCTTTTTTATCCATGGCAGTTTTAGTCTCTGCAATGCGTTTAAGGTATTCGTCTGTGCTGAACAGTGCCATAATATAATCTTCCTTTAAAGGTAAAGAGCCAATTCCGGAGGGTTTTTTAACCGGGATCGGGCGGGCTGTTTTAAAATTTTAGAGTGCT
>CAYZCC010000236.1:0-2939 GCA_964476805.1 uncultured Desulfobacula sp. | reverse complement strand
GATGATCTTTTTTGATGACTTTATCCAGATTTTGTATATAATTCTTTCTCATACATAAACTGACATTCAATTAGCGGAAAAAGAGCTGCAAAAATCCTAAAAAAAATAGACTCTATAAAAGAGGGAACCCATGGAAAAAAAGAGTATAAAACTTCCATCCCAGGCAAATATTGTTATCATCGGCGGCGGTATTATTGGCTGCTCCATTGCCTATCATCTTGGCCATATGGGATGTAAAGACGTTGTTCTACTGGAGCGTGATGAACTGACGTCTGGTACAACATGGCATGCTGCGGGATTAATGACGACATTTGGTTCTTTGTCTGAAACAGCCACACAGATACGCCTTTACAGCCGTGATCTCTATAACAGGTTAGAAGAGGAAACAGGTCTTACAAGCGGATTTACACCCATTGGATTTATTGAGGCAGCAAGCAGCCAGGACCGGCTGGAAGAGTATCGCAGAGTGGCAGCATTCAACCGCTATTGCGGTGTTGATGTAAATGAGATATCTCCCGATGAAATTCAGAAACTATTCCCCCTTGCCAGAGTCGATGATCTGCTGGCAGGCTTTTATGTCAAAGATGACGGCCGGGTCAATCCGGTGGACGGCACCATGGCCCTTGCCAAAGGTGCGAGGAACCAGAACGTTACCATCCTTGAAGGGGTGTCATCCACAGGTGTCACCAGAAAAAACGGCAGGATAAATGGTGTCAAGACCAGCCATGGTGATATAAAAGCTGACGTGGTTGTCAATTGTGCTGGCATGTGGGCCCGGCAGATCGGGGATGTTGATGGTGTCAATATACCAAACCAGTCTGCGGAACACTACTATCTGATCACGGAGGAGATCGACGGAATACCCAAAAATATGCCGATTCTTGAAGATCCTTCCCATTACGGTTATTACAGAGAAGAGGTGGGCAGTTTAATGATCGGGCTGTTTGAACCGGTGTGTGCACCATGGAAGCTCAATAAGGTGCCGGAAACATTCTCATTTGGTGAGATTGAACCGGATTGGGAACGGATGGGGCCGTTTCTGGAAAAAACCATGTCCAGGGTTCCCATCAGTGAGACTCTGGGGATCAAAAAGTTTTTCTGCGGACCTGAAAGTTTTACAGCTGACCTTTCAGCTATAATCGGAGAGTCGCCGGAAATAAAGAACTATTTTGTCTGTGCCGGGCTTAATTCAGTAGGGATCATCATGGGGCCTGGCCTTGGGAGGATGATGGCCCGCTGGATCATGGAAGGCGACCCTGGGTGTGATATCACAGGGTTTAACATTGATCGTCTTCATACCTATCAGAATAACCGTGAATACAGGAAACACAGAACAGTTGAATCCCTTGGAAAGGTGTATAAGTGCCACTATCCCTATCAGCCCATGGAGACGGCCAGGGGCGCAAAAAGATCGGCTCTCCACAACCGCCTGAAAAACCAAGGTGCTTATTTTATAGATGTCTCAGGCTGGGAAGGAGCAAGCTGGTTTGCCGGCCAGGGTCAAAAAGCAGCAATAGAGAAGCACTCCTGGGGTAAAGATGAGTGGTTTGCAAACTGGGAAGCAGAGCATTGTGCAGCCCGTGAAAATGTCATCCTAATGGATATGTCATTTATGTCCAAATTCATGGTACAGGGACGGGATGCAGGAAAAGTGCTGAACTATATATCTGCAAACAATGTTGATGAAATACTTAATCGAATAACCTATACACCATGGCTAAACAAAAATGGAAAACTGGAAGCTGATCTTACAGTGGCAAAACTGGAAAAGGAAAAATTTCTCGTGGTGGTTACCGACACCATGCACCGTCATGCTGAAACATGGCTGAAAAGAAATACTCCACATGATGCCCACGCCTTTGTCACGGATATCACCTCAGGCTATGCTCAATTGAATATCCAGGGTCCTGAATCCAGGAGTATGCTCCAGTCTATTACAAGCACGGATATGTCAAATAGTGCGTTCCCTTACAGGCATGCCCGGGAGATTGCCATTGGATATGGCCGTGCCATCTGTGTCCGCCTCACCTACCTGGGCGAACTTGGGTATGAGCTCTACATTCCAACCGAGCAGGCTGTTCATGTGTATGACACTATTGTTGAAGCCGGGAGAAAATTTAATCTTACCCATGCCGGGCTCAAGGCTCTGGACAGTTTGAGAATGGAAAAAGGCTACCGGGATTACGGGCATGACATGGATAATACAGATGATCCATATGAAACCGGTTTAGGCTTTACTGTCAAGCTTGATAAACCAGGTGGATTTATCGGCAAAGAAGCCTGTATCCGCAAAAAGGCTGAAGGCAGCCTTAAAAGAAGGCTGGCCCAGGTGCTGGTCAAAGATCCGGAACCCTTATTATTCCATGCAGAGGTCATCACCAGGAATGGCAAAAACGCCGGATATGTCAGGTCAGGATCCTATTGTTACACACTGGGCGGAGCTGCAGGCCTTTTCATGATAGCGGCTGATGAACCTGTGGATGAAACCTATATTAAAAATGGTGAATGGGAGATCAACATTGGAGGGAAACTATACCCGGCAAAGGTTTCATTAAAACCGCTATATGATCCTGAAATGAAAAAAATAAAGTCGTGAGACCTTGACATATTTATGCAAAAAATCAGAAAATGAAAACAAAGTAAAAAGGAACCCTGGAAACCCAATTGGCCAACCTCTATTTTAAAGCAAAAAGGCCGTGAATATTTAATTTTAATATTCACGGCCTTTAAAAAAATAATCTGGCAGCGTTCTACTCTCCCACACAGTCGCCCATGCAGTACCATCGACGCTAAAGAGCTTAACTTCCGTGTTCGAGATGGTTACGGGTGGAACCTCTTTGCTATCACCACCAGATTAAATCGGAGATGGATCCGCAACTCTGGAAAGGTTTTTCTTACACGTTGCAAAAATCCAGACAACTACTCATCTGCTGCAGTAA
>CAYZCC010000235.1:2482-2964 GCA_964476805.1 uncultured Desulfobacula sp. | reverse complement strand
AGGGTCTTGATATCCATACGGGCTTCATGTAATTGTTTCTGATGGGCATATGTCTGAATTACCGGTTAAAATCCTTAAAGAGTTTGAAAAACTTCCAAACATTTAAAACAAATGGGTTGCCTGCATGGCGAGTTCTGAAAAAATCTCTGCCAGAGTTGGATGGGCATGGATTGTGTGGGCCATATCACTGACTGTCATCTCTTTTTGAATTGCAAGCGCGGCTTCAGCTATTAAATCTGTTGCATGGGCACCCATGATATGGACTCCGAGAATCTTGCCACTCTCTTTTTCAACAATCATCTTTGCAATGCCTGCAATCTCGTCAATGGAATGCGCTTTTCCAAGGGTTCGAAAATTGATGGAAAAGGTTTTAATGTCAAATCCGCTCTCTTTTGCCTGAAGTTCACTTAGACCCACTGTGCCGATTTCCGGCATGGTAAATATAGCCCCCGGAATCACATCATAATCCATAACACTCTTTT
>CAYZCC010000235.1:0-2472 GCA_964476805.1 uncultured Desulfobacula sp. | reverse complement strand
TATGATACCTTCATGGGAAGCCACATGGGCAAGCATAATTTTTTCAGGCCCTAAAATATCACCGATGGCATAAACACCTTTCACACCTGTTTCCAAACTTTTATCGGCTTGGATCCAGCCGGAAGAGTCTGTTTTGATATCTATATTTTCAAGTCCAAGATTTGATGATAAAGCCTCTCTTCCAATACAGACGGCCATTTTTTGAGCGTTAATTGATGCAATTTTCAGTTTTTTGGGTTTTGGATTGTCTGTAAAGGGAGAAGCGTCAAGGAAAACAGAAATTTCATCATCTGGTATGGTGGTTGATTTTACTATGGTATCACAATAGACTTTAATTTTTCTCTTTTTCATCTCCCTTAGCAGTAATTTAGAGATATCTTTATCCACTGACGGCAGTGGCAGCACCCTTGACATACCTTCCACAATAGTGACATCCGCCCCAAGTGCCGAAAATATAAATGCGAACTCACACCCGATAACTCCTCCTCCTACTATGATTATTGATTTGGGAATTTCCTTGATTTCAAGAAGATCATCAGAAGATAAGATTTTTTTATGATCAAATGGGAAATCCGTTGCATTCAAAGGTTTTGTACCCGTGGCAAGGATCAGTTTATCATATTCAAGCTCCTTTTTTTCCCCATCATTCAAATCAACTTGAACAAGGCCTTCAGACTTTATTCTGGCTATTCCTTTTTCTACAGTCACCCCGGCTTTCTGAAGCAGAGAAGCAATGCTTTTTCTCTGGGTATCAAGAATTTTTTCTTTTTTTTCCATCAGTTTGATGATATCAGGCAGGACACTTCCGTGTACAGTGATCCCAAATGTTTCAGCCTTTAAAAATTTAAGAAAAATATCCGCTGAGTTTTTCATTATTTTTGATGGAATGCATCCCCAATTAAGACAGGTTCCGCCAAGGTTCTCCTTTTCAATAAGAGTCACCCTGCCTCCTAAAGCGGCTGCCCTTAAAGCTGCAACATATCCTCCAGGGCCTCCACCGATCACGATAATTTTAACTGACATATCTCCTCTCCCATAATAAATTTTTATTTTCTGCAAAAAACAGTTGGCCTGAAATCTTGTTCCAGTCACCAGTGGGAGGGTGTCTGTCTTTATGAGAGCATGGCAAGGGCAAGACAAAAAGACAACCCGCCTGGAACAGGTCGCTGCCAAAAGGGTATTAAAAATATTTTTAATTTATATTGACAATATCATTTTTTCAATATATTTCTCAACAATAATCAATTAAATTTGTTTTTCCATGAATTTTTGTGGTGAAAAACGAGGTAATCATGAAAATTGATGAAATTAATATAGATATTATCAGAGAGTTAAAAGAGGGTAAAAAATCCTTTAAAAAAATTGCTGATAAACTTGCCATCACAGAAAATACAGTAAGAACCCGTGTCAACAATCTGCAAAAGGAGGGTGTTCTTGAGATATGTGGTCTTGTTGATCCTGCTACCCTGCCCGACCACCGTGTTGTTATCATCGGCATAAAACTCACTGAGATGAATCTTGTTGAAAAGGGTGAAGAGATCAGCAGACTGAAGGGGGTTATCTCTGTAGCCGTGGTCACCGGAAGGTATGATCTCATGGTGCTTGTTCTCTTTAAAAAAGGTTTTGGCCTTCTTGAATTTTATACCGAGGAATTCTCTAATGTTGATGGTATCGGCTCGGTGGAGACATTTGTTGTATATAAATCCTATAATTTAAAAGTTCCCTATATTTTTTAAGGAGTCTGGAAAAAGCGATGGCACTTTTCTTTTGTAAAAGATATAAGACCTGTCAGAACGGCAAGAAAAAAACTGGAAGATTTTATTAATGATTTAATTGTGAGGAGATTATCATGAAAGAGATTAATGATCTTAACCTGCCTGAAGATTTAAAATACTCAAAAAATCATGAGTGGGCAAAACTTTCAGACAAGGTTGTCACCATCGGCATTAATGATTATGCCCAGGATCAGCTTGGGGAGATCGTTTTTGTGGAACTTCCTGAAACAGGTGATACCTTTGATAAAGATGATGAATTTGGGAGTGTAGAATCTGTAAAAGCAGTTTCTGAAATCTTCATACCGATTTCAGGAGAGATTACTGAGATAAATGAAGCCCTTGAAGATGCCCCGGAACTTGTCAATGAGTCCTGTTATGATAAAGGATGGATCATTAAAGTAAAACCTGATGATACTTCAGAGTTTGAAAATCTCCTGGATAAAGAGGGATATCTTGACATGCTGAAAGGATAAAAAATCATGCGATATCTTCCACATACCAAAGAAGACATTGAGAGTATGCTCAAAGTTACAGGTCATTCCAACCTTGACGACCTGTTTGACTGCATATCAGATGACCTTAAAACCACAAAAAGCATTGATATCCCGGACAGCCTGTCAGAGTGGGAACTCAATACCCACATGGAAGCGCTCGCCTCCTTGAATATTGCGTGCAAAGACTACAAATACTTTATGGG
>CAYZCC010000234.1:0-2978 GCA_964476805.1 uncultured Desulfobacula sp. | reverse complement strand
ATTGCAGTGTTAACTTGTATTGCAAAAGATGACGATCAGAAAAAATTAATGGGTGAAGTGTATCGGGTTCTTAAGCCAAAAGGCGTATTGTATATGACTGATTTTTTGATTAATGAGGACCAACGAAATGTTGATCGGTATAATGCTTCACTAGAAAAATTAGGAATATATGGGGCATTTGAACATAAAGAAGGCGTTTTTTTAAGGCATCACTCCATAGACTATATCAATCAAATAACAAGAGATTTTGATACAAACGAATTTAAAACACTTGTTTATACAACCATGAACAAAAACAAATCAAATGGGTTTTATTTTTTGGGGACTAAAAAAGGTTCTGGACAATAACCTATCTTTGAGTTTAAAGTTTTGATTATGTTCAAAAACAGCCATTACACCACGGGACCTCATTAACAATATTAAAGAATATTGATATAAAGTTGATATCCAACAGCTAATTAAACCATGATAACTGGGTTCATAATCAGCCCCTCCACATCACAGCCTATTCCGATTTTATTTGATTTTATTTGATTTTATTTGATTTTATTTGATAAATGAATTTAAGTGGCATCATAACTTTAAAACTATAGTCAGGATATAGTACATGAATCGAAAACCGCACAATTTAACAGTTCAAATATTTTACGAAGACACGGACCATTCAGGTGTTGTCTATCACGCCAATTATCTGAAATATTTTGCTAGAGCAAGAGAAACGGTTATCGGAATCGATACAATGGCGGATAAATGGCATAATGACGGTAGTACCTTTGCTGTGTACACAATTAAGATCAAGTATCATAATGGTGTTGTTTTTGGAGATGAGCTGGATATAAGAACGACATGGGAAAAAGATGGGGACTACAGGGTAATCTTTTACCATGAAGCCTGGAAACAGAATGCTGCAAAGCCAGCTGTCAGCAGTACAATTGAGGTCGTCTGGCTGGGACCCAAAAAGAATTTATTACCGATCCCGGATTTCGATTTTCTCAGGGCATAAGAAAAAGGCATAAGCGGGGTCGGACCGAGCAAGAAGACTGTCAATTAAGAGATAATTGGGGTCAGAGTTTAAATAAACAAGCCAAATGAAGCGGGTGATACTGCTTATTTAGAAACGTTCTGCCGCCAGTATTGCTTTGCTGAAAACATGATCATTCATTAAAATTTAGATCATGTTTCTCATTTTCCATAGCAGTTTAAAAATGTTTCAGGGTTTTCATTCAAATCATTTTTATTGACTTTGAGTTAAATAATCACCATAATCGACTCAATATTTGAGTTGTTTGGCTTGGTTAAACGACTCAAATATGAATTCAATTAACAAAGGGATTTGACTCATAACATGAAATATATCTGGAGAAATAAGTCCTGGCCTGATTTTACATGGGACAGTGATTTTTTGCTCAAGCCTTTAGGTGATGTCCGATTCAATCAAGGATCTTTAATTGCCCAGGTCAGGGATTTGGGGTTTGATATCCAACAGACCGCCCGTGCTGATGTCTTGGTGGAAGAAGCGCTAAAGACATCAGCTATTGAGGGTGAGTCCTTAGATCCGGATGCCGTTCGATCGTCTGTAGGAAGGCATCTTGGAATTCCTGAGGCCGGTTTTAAAAATGTGACTGATCAAAAAGCTGACGGACTTGTACAGATACTTCTGGATGCAACAAAAAATCATTCCCAGGAATATACATCTGACAGACTTTTTTCCTGGCATGCGGCTCTGTTCCCTACCGGATATTCAGGCATGGTCAAAATTAATGTGGCACAATGGCGGGATGACAAGCAAGGGCCAATGCAGGTTATTTCAGGCCCTGTCGGGGGGAAAAAAGTTCATTTTGAAGCACCTCCAGCCAGTTTACTTGAATCTGAAATGAGTGCTTTGATTTCCTGGATCAATAAAAAGGAAAATACAAACGGTATAATAAAAGCTGCTGTATGCCATTTATGGTTTATTACTATCCACCCATTTGATGATGGAAATGGGAGAATTGCACGGACTTTAACAGATATGCTGCTGGCCCGAGATGAAAACAGTCCCAAGCGATTTTACAGTCTTTCTTCACAAATAATGGCTGAGCGGAATGATTATTACGACATATTAAATGCGACTCAAATAGGAAGTCTGGATATTACAACTTGGCTGGAGTGGTTTCTTGGGTGTATGAACCGTTCAATTTTGAGTTCCAACTCATTGCTGGAAAAAATAATGGCTAAGGCAAAATTTTGGAAGGCCTTTGCCCAGACAAGGCTTAATGATAGACAGACAAAGGTCATCAATCGATTGCTTGATTTGGGACCAGAAGGTTTTTTAGGCGGGTTGAAAAATAAAAAATATATGGGGATGGCCCATACCAGCCGTGCAACAGCACAAAGGGAACTGTCCGATCTTGTACAAAAAGGTATTCTTATCAAACTCCCTGGTGGTGGAAGAAGTTCAAGCTATGACCTTGATTGGAGTAAATGCAGGGAATGATTTTTTAATAATTTTGAAAGATAAAAAATCAAAACAAATAAAATGCTACGGACTCCGCCGCAGATTTTAGTGTTATACAAAGAAAGCATCAGCAATGAACAAAAGTGAACTAATTAAAATTGCAGGCAAACCCTTACTCAAGGTCACAAATCGACCTGAGATCGTAATGAATAAAGGTGAAGGACTGTTTCTTTTTGATACTGAAGGAAACCGTTACTTGGACTTTATTGGCGGTTGGGCAGTAAATTGCTTAGATCATTCTCCTAAAGTAATATCTGATGTCCTTACCAAACAGTCTTGCCATCTGATAAATGCAAGTCCATCTTTTTACAACTTACCAATGCTCGAATATGCAGATTTGTGGATCAAAAATTGTTTTGCTATGAGCATTACGGCATAGAACCTGACATTATGACACTCGGTAAGGGAATCGGAGGCGGTTTCCCACTTTCTGCAGTACTTGCTAAAGAGCACCTGAATATTTTTGAACCCGGTAATGGGG
>CAYZCC010000233.1:0-2982 GCA_964476805.1 uncultured Desulfobacula sp. | reverse complement strand
ATCCTTTAAAAGAGATTCATACTCTTTGATAATTTTTTCTCTTTCAAGTCCTGTCAGCCTTTGAAGTCTCATATCAAGTATTGCCTGGGCCTGAATCGCGGTGAGTTTAAACTTAGCTGCCAATCCATTTTTTGCCTCTTCCGGTGATTTTGATGCCCGGATCAAGGCGACGACTTCATCAAGGCGATCCAGAGCGATTTTAAGACCTTCGAGAATATGCGCCCTCTCCTTAGCCTTTCTTAAATCAAATCTTGTTCTCCTGACAATGACTGTTCTGCGGTGGCCAATAAAATGGTTGAGTATCTCTTTAAGAGTCAAAAGCTGTGGTCTGTTGTTAACGACTGCAAGAAAAATAATACCAAAGCTTGTCTGCATATTCGTATGCTTGTAAAGCTGATTAATTACCACCTCGGAAATCTGTCCCCTTTTAAGCCCTATGGCCATTCTCATCCCATGGCGGTCTGATTCATCCCTGACAAAGGACGCGCCGGTAATCACCTTATTTCGCATGAGCTCAGCAATCTTTTCAACGACTTTTGCCTTGTTGACCTGATAGGGGAGTTCCGTGACAATAATAGTCTCCCGCCCGTTTTTTTTATTCTCCTCCACCTCAACCTTTGCCCTGAGGGTAATAATGCCACGCCCTGAATTATAGGCTTCATGGATTCCTCTGGTGCCGTAAATATGACCATGGGTTGGGAAATCAGGTCCTGGAATATACTCCATCAGGTCATCAATATCCATTTGAGGATTATCAATCAACATCTGTAACCCTGCTATCACTTCTTTGATGTTATGGGGGGGGATATTGGTGGTCATCCCCACTGCAATTCCTGAAGATCCATTGACCAGCAATGCTGGAAATTTTGTGGGTAAAACCGATGGTTCCTCAAGCGTTTCGTCATAATTCGGTATAAAGTCAACCGTCTCTTTTTCAAGATCAACCAGCATCTGGTGGGCAATCTTCTTCATCCTGATTTCCGTATACCTCATTGCAGCAGGGGAATCACCATCCACAGATCCAAAGTTGCCCTGGCCGTCAACCAGAGTATATCTCAAAGAGAAATCCTGGGCCATTCTGACAATGGTATCATAAATTGCAGCATCCCCGTGGGGATGATATTTACCCATTACATCACCCACAATACGGGCAGATTTTTTATAAGATTTATTCCAGTCGTTTCTTGCCTGCTGCATGGCATAAAGAGACCGCCTGTGAACCGGTTTCAATCCATCTCGAACATCGGGCAGAGCCCTTCCTATTATGACGCTCATGGCATACTCAAGATAGGATTTTTTCATCTCTTTTTCTATGCTGGTCACACTGCTGTCTTTATTAATTATCAAATTTTTCTCTCCACTTATCTTTTGAACCCTTTGATGTGCAAAAACGACTCAAAAATTTCCTTTTATAAAAACAATCTGAATCCATCACTCAGTTACCCTTTTGACATCCTCTGCATCATTGCCACCCAACCGCTGCTTCTCCTCCTGCATCTTTCCAGGTTCAACCATGGATTGAAAACTTGAAAAATATATATCTGCAAGTGTTAAAAACAGAGTGGCAATCAAAGGGCCATATATAATGCCAAGAAGGCCGTAAGTTTTAAGTCCTCCGATAATTGCGAAAAAAACAATCAAAGGATGCATACTGACCCGGTCCCCAACAACTTTTGGTTTAAAAATATACTCAACCCCCCACGAAAGTACCGCATAAAACCCAAGAATAAAAATTCCTGCAGCAAATCTTGTTTTAAGCATTAGAATTGCGGCAGTTGGAATTAATACAATCCCGATTCCAAGTATTGGCAGAAAAGCCAGAAATCCCATGATAACGCCCCATAAAAATGGAGATTTGAACCCGAAAAAGAGAAAAACAACCCCTCCTGCAATACCCTGAATCACACCGCCAAGGCCATTACCAATAAGAACAGCACCTGCCATATCTTTAAATTTTTCAAAAAGCTTCTTATCATGTTCATCTGATAAGGGTGACAGGTCATACATGTATTTTATGAGCTTATCCCCATCCATCAGCATGTAAAAGACCACAATAAGCATTAAACAAAAATAGAGTACAATATTAAAAACATTGGATGTAATAAACCTGGCCTGCTCAAAAAGGGAGAAACCCACAAACTTTCCAAGTTCAGAAATAGGGTCCATCAATGCATCCCAGGTCACTGTTTTTTCAATCCCGACTCTTATTAAAAGATCATTGAGTCGTTCAAGTGCCTTGGTACTTTCAAACAGATCTTTTAACTGATTGGAAAAAACCGTATCTCTTGCCATTACATAAAGATCAAATGCCTCTTTTGACAATATCCCAACAAAGAAAACAACTGGAATCAAAACAACAAAAAAAATGATGATACATGTCAATGCCGAGGCAGGTTTTGGCGACATTTTTTTTAAGAAAAAATTGAAAACCGGACTGAAAATTCCAGTGGAAACGATACCCAGTATGATAATGCCAAAAAAAGGAGAAATAAGGTTCCCTGTCAATCCGATGGCAATGCAGGAGAGTACAAGAAAAAAAACAAACACTGCTTTCTGGGAGATATTCTGCTCCAACGTTTCACCAATAATTATGACATTTGATATTTGAGTTATAAGTTATAAGTGATGAGGTATAAAAATCTTCAAAACTCACAACTCATATCTAATTTCTTACGATTCCAATGGCCGCTGTATAAAGGAGGATCTCATATACAGCGACAGGAATATAACTTCCAAAAAAGTGATACATGATACCGCCGCCGATAATAGCCGGGACTCCGGTAAAAATTAATATGCCAATTTTCCTGGGAATATCCATAGTTAAAACACCCTTTTATGTACTATATTTTAAATATTTAAAACCCTTGAATTTTCTACCATTTTAATGGCTTCAAGTAAAGGAATATCTTTATATAGTCCAATCAGCAATGCGTATGCCGGCAGGTGTGCAAAAAAAAAACAGAAAAGCGTCTTGAAGCAGTC
>CAYZCC010000232.1:1427-2998 GCA_964476805.1 uncultured Desulfobacula sp. | reverse complement strand
GCAGTAAAATTAAATGGGTACCCCCTGAAAATTTTGATAGCCGGAACTATTCCATATCATTTACTGCAAAAAATTACAGTGAATTTAATGCAATTGTCAAAAGATTGAACACTATTTCAGAAAATCAGGAATTAAAAGATATTTTGAACCAGTGATTGATAAAAAAGTGAAACAGGCAAAAAAATGAAAATCTGTCAACTTTTTATTGATAACTCCTGTCAAAGAGATGATGAAATCGAACATATTATCAGCAGACTCAAAATTGAACCTGTGTGGGTGAATAATTCACAACCTGTTTATGATCATGTTAATAAATCATATGACCCGGTTTTAAAGGCAAAACAGACACTTTTTATTACACAAAACACAGGGGCCGTTATTAAAGAGTGTCCGGGCACAAGTTTTTACACCTGCTGTGATTATACAATACTTCACACAGGAACATTCTGCAACATGGATTGTTCCTACTGTATTCTTCAGGCATATTTTCATCCTCCTCTCCTCCAGTATTTTACAGGACTTGAAACTATTTCTCAGAACCTTGACCAGATATTTACAAAAAAAAAAATATTCAGAATTGGAACAGGAGAGTATACTGATTCACTTATATGGGAAAAAATAAGCCTTCAGCCCAAATTCCTTGTTGAAAAATTTGCAGAACAGAATCACACTGTTTTAGAGTTGAAGACAAAGAGTGTTAATATTGAATCACTGCTTGATCTTGATCACAATGGGAAAACCATTATTGCATGGTCATTGAATACACCTGATATTATAGATTCTGAAGAGAAGGGCACTGCCTCTCTTATATCACGCCTTAAAGCGGCAAAAAAAGTTAAAACAAAAGGTTATAAACTTGCATTCCATTTTGATCCCATGGTAATTTATCCAGGGTGTCAAGATGGTTATAACAAGGTGATACACCAGATTTTTGAATATATTAGTCCAGCAGATATTGTATGGATAAGTATGGGTTCTTTCAGGTTTATGCCAAAATTAAAACAAATCATTGAAAAAAGATTTAAGGATTCAACAATCTGTTATGGTGAATTTATTCACGGGCTTGATAATAAAATGAGATATTTTAAGCCCGTGAGAATAAAATTGTACAAGGCAATTATTAAAATCATAAAAGAGTACAGTCCTGATATTCTGGTCTATTTTTGCATGGAAGATGAAGAGGTGTGGGAAAAATCAATTGGGTTCTTCCCGAAAAAAAAAGGTCAACTTGGAAATTACTTAGATAAGAGTGCTGTAAAACATTGTGGTCTGAACGCATTCTTTTTGTAAAATGGAGGATTTTGATGAAAATAGCATTAATAGCAAATCCTGAAGCCGGGGGAGGTCAGTGCGGCAAACTGCTGCCTGAAATTAAAAAAGAATTATCGGCGCACCACATTGAATTTGATACCACTGTTTCACGCTATCATGAACACATCATCAAGATAGCTTCCCAACTTAAAATAGAAAATTATGATGCAATCATTGCAGTGGGTGGAGATGGTACCAATTTTCATCTATTGAACGGCTTATTAGCAAATTTCAAGGCAGAAAAGCTTCCTTCCCTTGGT
>CAYZCC010000232.1:0-1417 GCA_964476805.1 uncultured Desulfobacula sp. | reverse complement strand
TCCCTGCAGGTGCTGGAAATTCATTTGCCCTGGATTTAGATATTAATCATTTTAAAGATGGCATTCGATCGATATTAAAAAACTCTCCAAAATGTGTGGATGTCCTCTCTTTTACACAGTCAGAACAAAAATTTTATTTTGTGAACCTTGCCGGTGTCGGATTTGTTGCGGATGTCGCAAGAACAGCTCAAAAATTTAAATTTTTTAAAGATTTTTCTTATATTATCGGTGTTGTTTGCAAGACTGTTATACTCAAATTTCACTATATGGAGCTTGAGATTGACGGGGAGATGATCACCGGTGAAAACTGTTTTGTTGAATTCTGCAATTCACGCTTTACAGGAGGCAATATGCTCATGGCCCCTGATGCTGAAATCGATGACGGATATATGGATATTATTGTTGCAGGAAAAATATCCAGAATAAGCCTACTGGCAACACTGCCAAAAATTTTCAAAGGCACTCACACCAGAAACCCGGCAGTACAACACTTCAAGGCTAAAACTGCAAAAATCAGGACATGGCCTGATAAAACTCTGCTGCCGGATGGTGAATTGTTTGGAACCACGCCGGCTGTTATAAATATACATCCCAAAATGGTAAGGTATTTATAATTGAAAATAATAATTTCTTTATGGCGGTGGTTTACAGGGATACTCTTTTTTGTAATTTCATTTTTTATTCTTGTGGTCTGCCTGTTTCTTTTGTCCAAAAAAACTACATTTAAAACGGCCAGGTTTTTATTTTCTGTCTTAATCAGAATTATGGGTATAAAACTTGTTGTAACAGGAAGGGAAAATATAGACCCTGACAATACTTATCTTATAATGGGAAATCATCAAAGTCTTTTTGATCTTTTCGTTATTCCGGCTGCTATCCCTCTATGCTTTGTCGGAGTAGAAGCCGCCTATCACTTTAAAATTCCTGTCTGGGGATATCTGATTCGCAAATGGGGATGTATTCCAATAGACAGAGAAAACATAAAAAAAACTTTTAAAAGCCTTGAAAAAGCAAGACAGACATTACTGTCAGGTATGAGTATTGCAATATTACCTGAGGGCCACAGAACTCTGACAGGAGAGATGGCCTTCTTTAAAAAAGGTCCTTTTTATCTTGCCAGGAAAGCTGAATCTGATATCTTGCCCTTTGCTGTCACAGGGTTGTTTGAGTTTCAACAAAAAGGGCGTCTGCTTTTAAAGCCTGGTAAAGTAACATTTAATATTGGCAGACCAGTCAAATATGATGAATTTAAAAATCTATCAATTGAAGCGTTAAGGCAGAGGATTTTTAAGTTGATCAATTCTTTAAGCTCTGACCATTGAAGGTTTGACCCTTCCAGTTAATTGAAGGTTTGACTCTTCCAGTTAATTGAAGGTTTGACTCTTCCAGTTAATATGATAGATTGTTTTAAATGTAT
>CAYZCC010000231.1:2515-3032 GCA_964476805.1 uncultured Desulfobacula sp. | reverse complement strand
GGCATCTGTATACGCTTTTAAAAAGGTCTCTCTTTCTTTGGCTGAAAACCGGCAGATTTCCAATATTTTGGCCAGATGGGTAGCCGGAATGGGAATGCTGTAGTTGGGATTTGTAATCTGGGATACAAAGCTTTTGTTTTTATTCAGTGCGGTGGCAATTTTCATCCTTGTACCCGAAGGCCGTCTGTTCAAATATTCCTGTAACAATCCTTTGTAGACCTCTATCAGCTTCTTCTTGGATTGCTCACTGGCCAATTCTAAAATCAGATCACTCACATTTTCCTCCATTGTGACAATGCTGTCTTAACACCTGCCACTGCAGGCGGCGTTACGGATAAAATCATAATCCCGGCATTGAGTAATAAAGGGATATGCTCAGGCACAGCGGCGGGATTTTCGCTTTTATCCCTTTCTTGATAAACTGATTCACTTCCTTGATTAACATCTGTCGAACCTGATAAACCTCTGTCGGATCGGTCACCATGGGTAGAAGTATTCTTAAGTTCCCCTGTACCGA
>CAYZCC010000231.1:569-2505 GCA_964476805.1 uncultured Desulfobacula sp. | reverse complement strand
ATCCGGATACTTTAAAGACAATCTGATTCCCCGCATGCCCATGAATGGATTGGTCTCTTCGGCTGTATACACTCCTTGAACGGGTTTATCCGCACCGCCATCCAGTGTCCTTATGGTAACCGGTTTTTCTTCCGCCCATGCCAGCAGACGGCAATAGGCCCGATATTGCATTTCTTCATCCGGAAGTTCTCTGTTCTGTGAAAACATCATTTCGGTTCTCACAAGTCCGATGCCGTCACAAATATTGGGATCCACCTCTTCCAGTAATGAGACATCATCCACATTAATATAGACCAGGATGCGTTCACCTGATACGGTTATGGCCGGCTGAAACTGATGGTTCTGATACTCTGCTACATTATTGTCGATAGTTTTTTTCAGCCAGCTGATCGTTTTACTTGAGGGGTGTTGATAGAGTTTACCCTGATCTGCATACAGTATCCCTTCTGCTTTATGCTCGCAGGATAGAAGTTGACTTCCTATGCCGAATATCATGGGTATCCTGCGTACACGCGCCAGCATGGCTACATGGCTTGCAGCACTGCCCATACCCAGCGCAATATCCCGAAATCGATTCCAGTCGATTTCCAGAAACCTGGAAGGTGTTATCTTAGGGGCCACATAAATCATATTGTCAAATTCTTCACTGGTCATCTCATCTTCAGGCTGTAAAATGGAAATAATCCTGTCTTTTAAATCAATGAAATCATATGCTCTTGACCGGAACATCTCGTCATCTGATGCCTGATAGTCATTGATCTGTTCATCAAGCATAAGACTCCAGGCATCATAGGCAGAATAGTTCTTTTGAATCAAATCAAAAACAGGGCCGGTTAGGTGGGCATCATTTATCAATTCGATTTGGAAATCAAGCATCTGGGCACCCAGTTGATCCGTTCGGGATTTGAGGGCCTGCAGCTGATATTGAGCCGTACTCAAAGCTGTCTTCAGCCTAGACTCTTCTTCAACAACAGAACGGCTGGACTGATAGGCGCCGGGCTGATTTAAAAAAAGGGCAATCCGTCCGCTGGCAAATCCCTTTGATGCGCAATGTCCTTTTAAAACTTTTTCCTTCATTGTTCCGATAATATCTTTTTAAAAATTTTCATCAGCTCTTTGATCGCATCTTTGGCATCCGATCCATTGGCTTTAACTTTCAAGGTTTGCCCTACTTTTACCTTCATCCCCATGACTTTGACAATACTTTTTGCATCAACCCAGTTGGCACCATTGTCTTTTGAAATCATTATAACTGCCTGAAACTGCTTGGCCAGTTTAGTGATTTTAACAGATGGCCGTGCATGTAATCCCAAAGGATGGCTGACAAATACCTGGCCGTATTGCTGGGGATTGCTGTTTTCCATATTTCCTTCATTAATACGACCTTAACGGCCAATTCTTGTTTCTCACATTCCGGATAATTCTTCTGCGGTTGCTCGGACTTCTTCAAGAGATCCGCCGCCGGCAGCTTCTGTGGCGGCCATGACCGCACCTTCAACAATAGGGGCATTTAAGATGACCACCTTTGATTGCCAGGCTTCGGGCAGCATCTCTATCGCCATTTCACTATTGGTTTCCGCACCGCCTAAATCGACTAAAACAGCTACTCCGGAAGGGTTCCAGACTGTTTCAATTGCTTTTTGAATGGCTGCCACATCCGTGCCGAGCCCTCGATCGAGATTTCCCCCGCACCAGGCTAACGGGACTTCATCACCCACCATCTGAAAAACCATTTCAGATGCGCCGCAGGCAATTTTTTCAGAATGTGATACAATTACGATCCCCACACAATTATTGATAGCGGCCTGGGTCTGATAATCCTTCCAAAATGATTGTAAATTATCCATAACAGCTCTGACAAGAAGCTGGCTGGATTTCGCGCCCGGATCAAGGTGCCCGATACTCCGTTCTCCGAGAAAAGAAGCCCTGCCCTTTG
>CAYZCC010000231.1:0-559 GCA_964476805.1 uncultured Desulfobacula sp. | reverse complement strand
TTTGTCGCCAGCATATCTTTTGTTGAAGCCAGTCCATTGTCTGCTGCAGTATTTAACTGTTCAATAATCTGCTGCAATGACAATTGATTCTGCGCAGACTCAATCAAGGCATCACCCACCGGGCCTAACACATCCAGCATGGTTTTAGCGCCTACATCTGATTTCCCTCTTTTTTTAACAGTAGCAATTGCTGCTGTCACTATTTTCACGATTTTGGGTAAATCCAGAGGTGGCTTTTGCGCAGCCTTTCCCATTGCAAGAAAGAAAGATCCGTACAGAGGTCCTGCAGCACCTCCGATATGCATCACTAAAGTGGTTCCAATCTTTTGTAGTGCTTTTGAAAAAGAAATGCCGACCAGTTTATCTTTCTGCTGAACAATCGCCTTCATTCCTCGATGCATGTTGGTTCCATGATCACCATCCCCAATGGCCCTGTCAAGTTCATTCAAAAGCTCAAAATTTTCGGTTATAGCATGGGATGAGGTGTCAATAAGTTTTGAAATTAATTGTGATAACATATTGAGTTCTCCCTCAAAAGATAATCGATTGCCACGATAAA
>CAYZCC010000230.1:0-3058 GCA_964476805.1 uncultured Desulfobacula sp. | reverse complement strand
GAGCATCTCCAGGTCATATCTGGTCCGCTCTTCAAGGCGTTGGGCTTCAACCAGCTTATGACTGCTTTGAAGTTCTTCAAGACGTATTTTCAGCTCTTTTATAATTCTCTCAACCGCCCGTTTTCTGGTCTGTTTTTTGGTTACATAGTGGGACGCCGGATAGATCACCATCTCGTCAAAACTTCTTTTCACATCACCTTTCAGAGGATCAATCTCCCAGATTCCTTCAATGGTATCTCCAAAAAAATCAATGCGCACCGCCTTGTCTTCCTCATAGGCTGGAAAAATCTCCACCCTGTCTCCTCTGACTCTGAACACACCGCGGTGAAAATCTGTGTCATTGCGGGTATATTGAATATTAACAAAGCGCTCCAGCAGTCTGTCACGTGAGATATCCATGTCGACTGCCATGGTGACCCTCAGATCAAGGTAATCTTCCGGAGCACCCAGGCCGTAAATACAGGAAACACTTGCCACAACAATCACATCTTTTCTGGCAAGCACCGATCTTGTGGCTGAATGCCGCATTTTATCAATGGCATCATTAATTGATGAATCTTTTTGAATATAGGTGTCAGAGGATGGGATATAGGCTTCAGGTTGATAATAGTCATAATATGAGACAAAATACTCCACACAGTTGTCCGGGAAAAGCAGCTTGAACTCACTGTAAAGCTGCGCTGCAAGGGTCTTGTTGGGAGCGATGACAAGGCTTGGTTTTTCAACACTGGCAATAATATTGGCCATGGTAAAAGTTTTTCCCGAACCTGTTACACCGAGAAGAACTTGATGTTTCTCACCATTGACAACACCCTTTGAAAGATATTCAATTGCCTTTGGCTGATCCCCAGTGGGGGAGAAATTTGATACCAGATTAAACAACTATTTTAATTTTCAAATTATCCAATTTCCATGGCACTGTTTTTAATACTCTTTTTATCTCCTGACAGGTGCCTTCTTTGTTTATCTTTATATTTTCTTATCTGCGCTTTAACTTTATCTGCAAGAGCATCAATGGCGGCATACATATTATTTTCCGTCTCTTCTTTCATATGAATTTTTATCTTGTCACAGCTTAAGCTAATTTCAATAATATTTCTTAACTTCTCAACTGACAATACAACATGCGAATCTGCAGGGCTGTCAAGTATTCTATCTAACTTGTCAAATTTTTCATGGATTTGGGATTTTAGAGCGTCTGATGAGTCAATGTTCTTGAAAGTAATTGAAATTTGCATAGAAACCTCCAGATAAAAATGATTGATTATTTTTTTAACATAACATGTTCCGCGATCACGAGCAAGAATAGTAAATGAAAAATCTTCTATAATAAATTTTTCTGTTGACTATGGCATTCTGAATTGGATTCAATATCTATTTACCCGTCAAAAAGCCCGGAAAGAAGTACTGCCCGGGTCACTCCTGAATGATTATTGGACAATACACTCTTAAATCTGTTTTTCATGGAATCCGGCGCATTACCTACAACAAAAGCCTCTCCTGACATGGAAAGCAGATCTTCATCATTATAATCATTGCCAACAGATATCACATCCTGTTTCTCAATGTTCAACTGGTTTAAAAGCCATTCAACTGTCCTGCCTTTGGAAACATCTTTATGAAACACCTCTATCCATGATGATTTATGATCCAGTGGCGATGTCGCATGAATCACACTAAAATCTGAAAGTTCTTTTTTAATGGCACAAATCTGATGAGATATTTTTCCCTCAGGGATAACACACAGTATCTGTGTCGCAGAACCAAAATTCTTAAAAGATTCAGGAAATGGCTGAGCAAATTCTTTATACAACTCCAGCCGCTTTTCAAAATCAGGGTTATGGTCATTGAAAAATTTATACACAAACACCTGGGTGTCTGGTATTGATTTATGGACCATATAATCCATCTGTTGTCTATCAAAATATGTGATAATTTTTTGAATACCCGAAGGGTTGATGGCTTTCTGATAAATCAGCCTGCCGGAAGGAAATTCCATGATCCCGGCACCCGTTGAAAAAATCACATAGTCAATGGGGAGACCCTGAAAATCTTCACCACTCCCCATGACCCGCAGCGCTTTTTCAAACAGATAAGAGGACCTGCCGGTTGCAACTGCAATTGCGACGTTTTTGCGTTTAAGCTTTACAAGTGTATTAAGGTCTTCCCGGGAAACAGTTCTATTATCATTTAATAGCGTACCGTCAAAATCAGTAACAAATAATTTTTGTCCCATTGAGCCACTTGCAGAAATATAAAAAACTTCAACATTTAAAAATATCAAGGGTCTAAATTGTTTAAAAGCTTCTGCTATGGTATATTTCAGTAGTTTAATCATCACAAGAAAACAACTGAGCCAGAGGCGCCGCTTTATGAAGAAACTATCACAAATAGGGTTTGAAGTACAAGAGGTTCTATTCCCATTGATAGAAAAAGAGGTTGAAGAACCGCTGACAAAGAAAATGAAACAATGGGTGACTCCTCTGGAACTTGTCAGGATAGAAGATAGGGTCCGGACTCCGGAATATTGGCGAGGACGATCTCCCAGAAACAGAAAACAGGTTGCAAGAGCATTCATAGCAAAGGCCGTTTACAATATGGATACAACCAGGCAATTAATTGACAGATTAAAAATCATCAATAGATGCTCGGGAAAAGCCGGTGGAAAAAGTCAAAATTGTGAAACCGAAGAAAAAAAGAGGTCGTCCCAGAAAAGGTGAAGTGCGAATAAAAGAGCCAACTCGATTGGAACGCCAGCGATCCATGGGGCCCAAAGAAATGCTTGAAGACTTGCCCAAGGCTTGTGATGTGGGAACCAAAATTAGAAACGAGTCCCTTAAAAAAACTATCTTTAATTAATACTCATAGTTTTTCTGCAGGAGGCTCATAATAAAGGAGATTTTTATGTCTGGACAAGGATCTGGCGGAAATGTATTGGCAGCTCTTTGTAGCTTTTTTATTCCCGGTTTGGGGCAACTTCTTCAAGGGCGATTACTTATTGCAATAGTTCAATTCGGATTGGCTGCTGTTTTGTGGTTTTTTTTAATGGGTTGGCTTA
>CAYZCC010000229.1:2330-3093 GCA_964476805.1 uncultured Desulfobacula sp. | reverse complement strand
CCATTCCCAAAATTCTCACTACTGTTTTTTTCATCCAATATTCTCAAGCAGTTTTGTATGGATATTATCAAACCCTCCATTGGACATTATTAAAACAAGATCTGCAGGTTGAAGTCTTGGCACAAGAAAGCTTATTATTTCATCACTGTTTTCAAAATGACAGGCTTTAAGGCCTTTTTTTTCAATATCAGCGACAAGCTGTTTTGTGGAAAACTGATCTTTTTGGGGTATATTTTTTTTAACACCGGGCCTGCATACACACACGATATCAGCACCCAAAAAAGAATCTGGATAGGTGTTTTGAAAAAATTTTCTCATACTTGTATTGGTTCTTGGTTCAAACACAGCAATAATTCTACCCTCTTGATAAAAAGGTTTAACACCACTGATTGTTTCTCTGACTGCGGTAGGGTGGTGTGCAAAATCATCCATTACAGTGATTCCATTTTTGACACCACGAATTTCCTGCCGCCTCTTTATACCGGAAAAAGTTTTTAAAGCATTAAAAATTTTTTCATAACTGACCCCTGTTTTCAAGGCGGCAGCAATAGCGGCAAGCGAGTTATAAATGTTATGTCTACCCATAAGAGTGGTTTCAACTGGATATGTCTTATTTAACGTTCGGGCATCAAAACTGGTTTTTGAACCTTGCTGTATATCATTTGCATAGGACCATTGTGCCTTTTTACCGTACTTTTCCAAAGATCTGGTACCGCTGCACACGTCCAGGACGCTGTTCAGGTTATCATTATCATCATAGGCA
>CAYZCC010000229.1:0-2320 GCA_964476805.1 uncultured Desulfobacula sp. | reverse complement strand
CAATAAAATACAAATCAATGAAACATTAGCAGTTTTTCTATTTTTTTAATAAAAGATGAGAAAATCTGTTTGATATGATCCACTCCTGTGAAGATATCTGCATGATCAAATTCAATTCCTGTTATAATGGTAATATCCGGGTTATAATGCATGAATTTAGGTCCTTTATCAAAAAAAGCAGTATCATATTCATCCCCTTCAATTACCATATATCTGCCTTTTCCCACTCTGAAACTTGAATTATAATTCTTTAGAATACCACCAATCATAAAAGAGGGATCCAGACCAGCAGAACACAATATATGTGCCAGAATGGAGGATGTAGTCGTCTTTCCATGGGTACCTGTAACAAGGATAATCTTTTGATCCTTTGCAATAAACCTGTTAACAGCCTGGGGCATTGATATATAGTTTATGCCGCTTTGCAATACCGCGTTTGCTTCAACATTCTCCTTTGTTACTGCGTTGCCGATAATTACCAGATCCGGGCCGTGTTCCAGATTATCGGTGTTATATCCTTGAAAAAGTTTAACGCCTCTTTCCTTTAAAAAATCACTCATGGGCGGATAAACATTCTGATCGGAACCAGACACTTCATACCCCATCTCCTTTAAAACACAGGCAAGGGTTCCCATACCTGTCCCACAGGCTGCGATCAGATGAATTGTTTTAATATTTTTATCCGCTCTTTTTGTCATTATATTTTAAAGAGCTTTCATGGCTTCCTGTGCTGCAGTCACTGTATCTGCAATATCATCATGGGTGTGTGCAGAGGATAAAAAACAGGCTTCAAATTGTGACGGGGCAAGATAGACACCTTTTCCAAGCATAAAGTTATAAAATTTAGTAAATTTGTCCAGGTCACACTTTTTAGCATCATCAAAATTATAGACATCTTCCTTTGAGAAAAAGAATCCTGCCATTGATCCCACATGATTTGTTTTTAAACTGATTCCAGCATTGTCAGCAGCCTGTTTGAAACCATTCGTCAGGGTTTCGGTCTGCTGATCAAGCTGTTCATAGACGCTCTTGTCCTGAAGTTCAGTCAAGGTTGCCACTCCAGCGGCCATGGCCAGAGGATTACCAGAAAGAGTCCCGGCCTGATATACCTTGCCGACAGGTGCCATGTGATCCATGATATCTTTTCTGCCGCCATAAGCTCCCACAGGCAATCCGCCGCCGATAACCTTGCCCAAACAAGTCAGATCTGGATTTATGTTATATAACCCCTGGGCACAATTTTGTGCGACCCTGAATCCTGTCATTACTTCATCAAAAATCAGTAGGGTTCCGAATTTCAAGGTGTATTTGCGCAGGCTTTCAAGAAAACCCTCCTTTGGAGGTATCATACCCATATTCCCGGCAACAGGTTCTACAATGACTCCAGCAACCTTGTCACCCTTTGCTTCCATAATTTTTTTAAATCCTTCAATATCATTAAACTTTAAAGAGAGTGTATTGGAAATTACAGATTCAGGCACACCTGGGCTTCCTGGAATACCAAGAGTGGCAACACCTGAACCTGCTGCCACTAAAAGTGTATCAGCATGTCCATGATAACAGCCGTCAAACTTGATAATGATATCCCTTCCGGTACATCCCCTTGCAAGGCGAATGGCGCTCATTGTTGCTTCAGTACCTGAATTGACCATCCTGACCTTCTCTATGGAAGGCACCATATCAATAACAAGGCGAGCAAGATCAGTTTCAAGCTGCGTAGGCGCACCAAAGCTTGTACCGGTTTCCAAAACAGTGTTTAATGCTTTAATAACACTTGCCGGCCGATGTCCGAGAATTAATGGTCCCCAGGATAGAACATAATCGATATAATCTCTTCCATCGACATCATAAATCCTGCTCTGACTGCCCTTTTCCATGAACAGAGGTTTCCCCCCTACTGATCCGCATGCTCTGACAGGAGAATTAACACCTCCTGGAATTAAATCCTGTGCCTCTTTAAAAAACAATTCTGATTTTGACATATTCTGTTTCCTAATCCTGAAAATAATTAAATTTATAAAAACTTTTAAAGAGGGTATGAGTGATCGCCGCCCGCAATAAAATATAAGGCTTAAACTTACGTTGTCATATAAAATAAGACTCAAATTTACGCTATCATATAAAATTTTAAGTTGAATATATCAAACCTGCAATTAATGGGTCAACCGATTTTTGTATACCCTGCAGAAACAAAAAAATATTGACCTTTTTAATAGTGACTGCTATGTTTGAAGGGTTTTTATGGGCCATTAGCTCAATTGGTAGAGCAACTGACTCTTAATCAGTAGGTCCAAGGTTCGATCCCTTGATGGCCCACCAT
>CAYZCC010000228.1:0-3116 GCA_964476805.1 uncultured Desulfobacula sp. | reverse complement strand
TGGGAAATCCGGGTCAAAATTATGCCCAGACCCGCCATAATATCGGTTTTCTAACAGTTGAAGCCATTGCTTCAAAATCCCGTCTTTTTATTGACAAATCCCGTTTTGATTCCAAATATGTAAAAACAAAAATCAGAGGGGTCCCCCTGTTTCTGATCAAGCCCATGACTTTTATGAATAGAAGTGGTTTTCCCATCCACAGATTTGCCTCATATTATAAAGTCAAAATGGAAGATATCACTGTTATTCATGATGATATGGATCTTGATTTCGGCAAAATTAAAATTGTCAGGAAGCGTGGACATGGCGGACATAACGGAATAAAATCCATATTTAACTCTTTTGGAAACAAGGATTGTACCCGAATTAGAATAGGCGTTGGCCATCCCAGATCTCAAAATAACAGAGCAGACACGAACATGACCGGACATGTTCTCGGCAGTTTTTCACCGGATGAAAAAAGCAGGCTGGATTCAGTTATTGACACTGCTTGTGATGCATCTATTCATATTATTGAAAAAGGTGCCAACTCTGCTATGAATCAGTTTAATCAAAATTGAAACCCTCTCTTTTTTTAAGAAAAATGGTGATCCGCTTTATGCTGGGAAAAATAATTTTATTGACAATATTGTAAAAATATGGTTCTCTGAGTGAAGATGGATTAATTGTTCTTAAAAAATGAAAGGTGGTACAGCTAATGGGTGCAAACTCCAACACAACCAAGGCAAAAAAATCATCATCAACTAAAAAAGAATTTTTCAAAGGAGACCTGGCAGTTTACCCTGCACACGGTGTCGGATGCATTGAATCAATTGAAGGCAAGCAGATAAATGGTAACACCATGAATTTTTACATGATGAAAATTGTGGAAAACGGCATGGTGATCATGATTCCAACTACAAATGCTGAATCTGTGGGTTTAAGAGAAGTGACTCCTGAAACAGAAGTTCCTGAAATCTATAAGGTTATGAAAGAGAAGGGGCAAGGTGCCGATAACCAGACCTGGAATCGAAGATACAAAGAGTATATGGATAAAATCAAAACCGGCTCCATTTATGATGTTGCTGAAGTTTTCAGGGATCTGTTCAATTTACGGCTTGAAAAAAATCTCTCATTTGGAGAGCGTAAACTTCTTGATACCTCCCAGAATTTATTGGTTCAAGAATTATCCATTGCCAAAGATATCGATGAAGAGGCGATGATGCAGGAAATCGAAAATCTCTTTAATTAATTATAAACAATCCGAATAATGATTTAGACCGGCAGACTTAAAAAATCTGCCGGTCTTTTTGTTTCACCCGCTTTTTTTAAAAATAGTGTCTGACCAGAAACCGGATCCCCTGAAGGGCAGAAACAAATTTGCTCAAGTACAGAGCAAGCCCTAAGTAACGACTGTTTTTAAAATTTATGAAAATAGATATCAATATCCACGATGATTTAAAAGGCACCCGCCTGGATACCGTAATCTCAGGTTTTGTTGAACAATGCTCCAGATCAAAAGCAAGTGATCTGATCAGCAGCCGGCAGATCCTTGTCAATAACAATAAAAAAAAACCAGGCTACCGTGTGAAAACTGGTGATAACATCAGCGGTGTTTTCAATGAACCTGACAGCATAGAGGCAGTCACTGAAGAAAAAATTGATCTGGATATTATATTTGAAGATGAATACATTATTGTGATCAATAAAAAACCAGGCATGGTCGTACACCCTGCACCGGGTCATTTATCAAAAACGCTTGTCAATGCTTTGTTGTTTCATGCGCCCGCAATCAAAAATATTGAAAGGGGAAACCCATTCAGGCCCGGTATTGTTCACAGGCTTGACAAAGACACCTCCGGTTTGATGGTGATAGCCAAAACAAGATATGCCCTGCACTTCCTGCAGAAAGAATTCAAGCAACGCCGGGTCGTAAAAAAATACCTTGCACTTGTGTCAGGAGATTTATCTGAAGCGAGTGGTCAAATAAATCTTCCCATTGGCCGCCACGCGGTTAAAAGAAAAATAATGGCTGTAAACCATGAAACCGGAAAAGAAGCCACAACAGAGTGGAAAATCAAAACAAGATATCCAACCGCCAGCCTTATTGAAGTTCTTTTAAAAACCGGGCGAACCCATCAGATCAGAGTTCACTTTTATGCCATTGGTCACCCTTTATTAGGAGAGAGGGTCTATCAGCAAAGAAAATACCGGAAAAAGCAGGATTCTGTACCCCGGCAGATGCTGCACTCCTGGAAACTGGCTTTCATACACCCCTATTCAGGCAGAAAAATCTCTTTTTCTGCAGAACTGCCTGATGATTTTAAAAAAACCATATCCCTTTTAAACAAGTATTCATGCAAAAAAACTGATAATGCTGGAACTATTTGATTGATAGATGGATTGACGGTTGGCCCCATGACTGTCATAGGAGAGTACACTGCTAAAAGACAAGATATAGTTATTTTCGCTTTTATCATGAATTGTATCTATTGCTTCTGATATTTTTGAGAAAAAGCCATCATTCCCGGCAAGGGTATCATATACTCTTTTTAGATTACTTAAGACAGATGCTGAAAATTCATCGCTGATATCCAAGGTGCCGTCACTGTTCAACGTCAAGCCAATATCTTCGAGTTCATCAGCAAGGGTATCCTGGTTTTTCAAATTTATTGCAGATGCAAAATCAATATTGTTTACGGCTGTATTGAATGACCTTGAATCCGACTGGCTCTTTAAAGATCTGTTCTGAAGTTTACTGCTTGAGAAATCCTTAAAAAAAGCTGTTTTAAGGTTTGGACTGATGATACTGTCATTATCATCAACCCAGTTGATAAGCGCATTATAGTCATTAATAATTTGCTTTAACTCCAACGCGAGTTCTATTTTTCCTTTCTTTACATTAATCTGTAAATTTTCATCATGATTGGTTGTGTTCAGAAGATAAGCCGTAAGCCCATCTTCCTGTAAAATAATTTCATTTGAATTGGACCCGCCTTTCGTGCCATTCATGTTGTAGTAATTTTTACGACCAAAACTTGTAATTTGATCCAGCCCCATGTTCTCAATCAGGTCACCGCTGGTATCAGACAAAGAGAACGCCATCTCATCTCCTGAAGTATCACTGGTAATGGTTA
>CAYZCC010000227.1:0-3179 GCA_964476805.1 uncultured Desulfobacula sp. | reverse complement strand
TAAAAAGATCAATTTTTTATTGATCACTAATTTTAACCAAAAGGCTGCCTTTAAATAGATGGAATCGTCCTGGCAAGAGGTAAAATCTCAACTTAAAAAGAGACTACCCGGTCACAGTTACAGAATGTGGATAGATCCTGTTAAACTTATTGAACAGGATCATCAGAATATTATGCTCTCCAGCCCGAACAGCTATTTTGTAAAACATTTAAAGCAAAATTATCTTCCAATATTTGAAAATGAGTTCTTAAAACAGGGTTTTGATAATATTTCCATTGAATTTAAAGTGACTTCCCATAAAAAAAACAGGGATAAAGCAGCTTCCTATCAAGCGGCGCCTCTGATTGCTCGGAAAAAAAGACAGATGGATCTGCCAGGACTTGGCATAAAATTTAACAGCGGGAGGATATTCAATCAGGGATTTACATTTGATGATTTTGTTGTGGGAGAGAATTCAAATTTTGCCTACTCTGCCTCCCTCTCCCTTGCCCATGGAAAAATAAACGGTTACAGCATTCTTTATCTTCTTGCCAACACAGGTCTTGGCAAAAGTCATCTCTCCCAGGCGGCCGGCCACCATATCATAAAAAATTCACTATCAAAAAGAGTCTATTATATGACATCTGAAGATTTTACCAATGAGATGATATTTTCCTTGAAAAATCAGAAAATAGATGAATTCAAGAAAAAATATAGAACAAAATGTGATGTTCTTATCTTAGAAGATATCCATTTTTTATCGGGTAAAGATGCCACACAAAAAGAGCTTGCGCTAACTCTGGATTATCTTCTTGAAGCAGATAAAAAAATTATTTTCTCTGGATGTGAACTGCCTGAAAATATCCCAAAATTAAATGAACAGCTGAAATCACGTTTAACACTCGGTCTGGTCACTAAAATCGGTGCGCCTGATTATGCCACCCGAGTTAAAATTTTAAAACAAAAGTCAAAGAAACAAGGATATAAGATTCCAAATCAGGTAACCGATTATATTGCCCAGGAGTTGTGTGATGATGTCCGTCAGCTTGAAAGCGGTCTTTTCGGAGTGGTAGCAAAAGGTCAGTTAATAGGATGTGATATTGATCTGGAGCTTGCAAGAAGTGTGCTTTTAAATATTGCAAAAACAAGAAAACAGGTGACCATTGAATCAATTAAAAAACTTGTTTGTAAAGAGTTTTCAATATCTCCATCAGATATTGTATCCTCTTCCAGAAAACAGAGAGTTGTAAAACCGAGGCAGATGGCTATTTTCCTGGCCAGAAAATATACAGATCAGCCAATTAAAACCATTGGTTCAAGTTTTAATAAATATCATGCCACTGCAATTTATGCCATTAATGCAGTTGAAAAAGAGTTAAAACAAAAAAGTGTTCTTTTTAACCAAATCAACTATCTTTCAAAGAAAATCGAAACAGGTAAACTTTAAATGAGTCTTTCAGATTCAGTTTACAAAACCCTTCAAAAAATATCTGGAAAGTCAAACGTTACAAGGAAAAAAGAGGACCTTTTGTGTTACTCCTATGATGCGACCGGTCACTCATTTCTTCCTGATGTTATTGTCTTTCCAGGATCTGAAAACGAAGTTGCACAGATTTTAAATTTCGCATCAAAATATCATTTTATTGTGGTTCCCCGAGGGGCTGGTTCCGGCATGACAGGGGGTTCACTCCCTGTAAATGGCGGGGTTGTAATGGTCACCTCCAGAATGAATAAAATTCTGGAGGTTGATGGGGACAATTTTATTGCAAGAGTTCAGCCCGGAGTGGTTGTTGCAGATCTTCATAAAAGAGTTGAACAAAAAAATCTTTTTTATCCTCCTGATCCTGCCAGCTCATCCATTTGCAGCATTGGCGGGAATATAGCAGAGTGTGCCGGTGGGCCAAGGGCTGTAAAATATGGTGTTACAAGAGAGTATGTACTTGGATTAAGAGCGGTTCTGCCTTCAGGAGAGGTCATTCAAACAGGTGTCAGGACTGCAAAAGGCGTGGCAGGATATGATTTGACAAGGCTTATCGTGGGATCTGAAGGGACTTTGGCAGTGGTGACTGAAATCACACTCAAACTACTGGCAAAACCTGCGGCAATTAAAACCCTGGCTGTTTTTTTTGACAATATGCAAACAGCGGCAGAGACTGTTTCAGCTGTTATGAGGGAAACTGTCATTCCAAGATGTGTTGAATATCTTGATAAAGCAAGCATCGATCTTGTAAAGGATGATATCAGTTTAGCCCTTCCTGACAACATGAAAGCCTTGTTAATAATTGAACTGGATGGTGATCAGACCCAGGTTGAAAAAGATGCTGAAAATATAGAAAAATTATGTCTTGCCTGCAATGCTCTGGATGTACGGGTTGCAGGAAATCAAACAGAAGCCCAGGAGTTGTGGAATGCCAGAAAAGCACTCTCGCCTGCTCTTTATAAAATTGCCAATAACAAAATTAATGAGGATATTGTAGTCCCGGCGAATAAAATTCCAGCCATGGTACAGATTATCCAGGAATTACAGGTAAGATATGGTCTGAAGATCGTCAGTTTCGGTCATGCAGGCGATGGCAATATCCACTGTAATATAATGTATAATAAAACGGATGCCGATGAAGTGAAAAAGGCAGATCAGGCTGTTGAAAAGCTTTTTAAAGCCACGCTGGAACTTGGGGGGACGATAACAGGCGAACATGGTGTGGGTATTACCAAAATGAAGTATCTGCCAAAAGAGACGGGTGCTACACAAATTGAATTGATGAGAGGAATTAAAAAAGTATTTGATCCTTTAAATATACTGAATCCTGGAAAAATATTTTAATGTCTGGCCCAACCATCATTCATTTGCACACGTGCGGATGCACGAAAAAATTTTAATGGCGCCTACTGAAGTTTTACAGCATATTGATTTTGTGTCAACAGCTGTTCCATAATATCAATTTTTGAACTCTTATTATGCACAACACAGCATTTTATTGCCACACTACAATAGTGTGAACAGAGTCTGTCCTTTTTCTTAAATTCTCCAAAACAGTCCGGTGTATCTATGGAGTCTGTCTTTAATGATTTATGAATTATAATCGGGTCGAATTGTTTAATCTTCATCTCTGTTCCATTTCCCATTTTTTTTTATCAGGCACTGACACTATCTATCGCAAAATCTATCGCATGCAGAATCTATTGCAAAAAACCTTCCG
>CAYZCC010000226.1:0-3212 GCA_964476805.1 uncultured Desulfobacula sp. | reverse complement strand
CGTATAGATATCAAGACCCTGGAAAGACTTTTTTCAAATGGAGTTCATGCAGAGGATAATATTTTGTACCCGGGCCAGAGGGTCTGGACAGCAGTTGATATTGAAGAAGACAGTTATGCGAAATCAGTAGTATTAATTAAAATATGAGATCGCAATATAAATTAGAAATAAGAGAATAAGCAGGAATCCTTCTTTTTTCCCTACGCCTTTGTGAATCCAGGCAGTAATTCCCAGGTAAAAACATATGAAAAGCATAAAAGGAAATTGAAAATAGTGAAGATTTTCATCTATGGGCATGGGGCTGAAAATTCCTACCACTCCCATGACAAGGCATATATTAAAAAGATTGGAACCGACGACATTTCCGACAGAGATTTCACTTTGTCCCCTTGCAGCTGCTACTGCAGAAGTTGCAAGCTCAGGCAGGGATGTTCCCAGAGCAACAACAGAAATGCCGATAAATGTCTGGGACAGGCCAACTTCTTGTGCAATAATTATGGCTTCACGTACTACAAAATTTGCACCAAAAGAGAGCATTAAAATTCCAAGAATAATAAAAACAATATTTTTAAAAATATTGAGTGATGATGGCTTTAAGTCTTTATCATAAATGTTTTGATCATCGCTGTTTTTATCTTTGGCAGTGATAACACCGTAAACCAGAAAAATAATGAATAAAACAATTAAAACAGACCCATCTATTCTTCCAATATATGAATCCATACACAGAAGCCAGAATATAAAGGAGATTAAAATCATGTATGGGATTTCAATTTTAATAATCTGATCTTTTATGGTAACAGGTTTTATGATTGAACTTATTCCCAATACAAGAGCAATATTAATTGCATTGCTTCCCAGAATGTTACCAAGAGATATCCCGCCGGACTGTTTTACAGCTGCAACAAGACTGACCAGAAGTTCAGGAGCTGAAGTGGCAAAGGATACGATGGTCAGGCCGACAATCACAGGTCTGACTGCAAACATGAAAGCAGTTGAGGCAGCTCCCTGAACAAGCATGGATGATCCGGCAAATAGAAGTATCAATCCAATTATCAGTAGGGTTAACTGTAGCAGCATTTTTGTTCAGACATTATTTAAGGTTCTTGCCAATTTTACAAAATAATATTATAAGGCGTGCATAATATAGCAGATAAAAATAATTATCAATATTTGAATTGAACCAGGAGAAATAAAAAATGATACAAAGCATAATAAAAGGCAGTGGAATGTTTGTGCCCCCTAATCGTATCACCAACCATGATCTGGAAAAAATATTTGACACCTCAGATGAGTGGATAAAGCAGAGAACCGGGATAGAACAAAGATTCTGGATTGACCCGGAAGGGGTCACCGGCTCATCAGACCTTGGCTTTGAAGCTTCAAAAAATGCTTTGGCGTCTGCTGGCTGGGAAGCAGAAGATCTTGATTTTATAATATTTGCAACCTTGTCCTCTGATATTACGTTTCCAGGCTCCGGGTGTCTGCTCCAGGCAAAACTGGGACTTAACTCAACGCCTGCACTGGATATCAGGCAGCAGTGTACAGGATTTCTTTATGGACTTGCCACAGCAGATTCATATATAAAAACAGGTCTTGCCAGAAAAATTCTTTTTGTGGGCGGCGAGGTGCACTCTTCTGGTATGGATAAATCAACAAGGGGCAGAAATGTTACGGTGATATTTGGAGATGGAGCAGGAGCACTCTGTATTGAAGGAGTTGAAACCAATGATAATGCAGGCGTGCTGGCATCTTCACTTCATGCCGACGGCAATCTGGCTGAAGCACTAATGACAGAACTTCCGGCATCAAATCTTCCTGCCAGGATCCCGCCAGAAGTACCACTGGATGATCCAAGATATTTTCCTGTGATGGATGGACCTACCATATTTAAAAAAGCGGTGAGGCTGTTGCCAAAGGTTATAAACGAATCCCTTGAAAAAGCGCAAATGGATCTTCATGAAATTGACCTGATAATTCCACACCAGGCAAATATACGAATTAACCAGGCCCTTGGACAATTTTTAAAAATTGATGAAAATAAAATTTTTCACAATATACAAAAATATGGCAACACCACCGCTGCAAGCATTCCCATTGCGCTCCATGAAGCTATGGAACAGGGTCGTATAGGAAAATCAGGTGATGTTGTTCTGTTTGCCGGACTTGGTGCAGGACTCACCTGGGGCAGTCTGATTTATAAATTTTTATAGCCGTTCTACAAGCGGTTGCAAATTTTGGTGAACAAACGTTCTTTTATACTTTTTTAAGATATGAAGAAAAATAACCTAAAGGCCATACTGGACAACGGGGTGAAAATCCCAAATCCAGAATCTGTTTACATATCAGATGATGTCAATCCTGAAAGAATTTCAGGAGAGAATGTTACCATTTTCAGTGGGTGTAAAATTGTGGGATCAAAATCCCTGATCATGAAAAATTCACAAATTGGATATGAATCTCCTGTAACACTTGAAAACACACTCATTGGGGAAAACTGTCAGTTAAAGGGAGGTTTTTTTCAGGATTGTGTTCTGGCAGGTGATAACATTTTTGGCTCAGGTGCACATGTCAGAGGAGGCACTATCTTGGAAGAGGAGGCAAATGCTGCCCATACAGTTGGACTTAAACACACGATATTGTTCCCTTTTGTAACTCTTGGCAGCCTTATAAATTTCTGCGACTGTTTTATGGCGGGAGGCACAAGCCGGAAAAATCATTCTGAAGTGGGTTCATCTTTTATCCATTTTAACTATACACCTAATCAGGATAAGGCAACAGCCTCCATGATGGGAGATATTCATCAGGGGGTGATGCTCAGGTCAAAACCCATTTTTCTGGGAGGGCAGGGCGGCCTTGTCGGCCCTGTTAAAATAAATTATGGCGCTCTTACCATAGCAGGTTCCATCATAAGAAAAAGTGAGTTGAAAACCGATCGCCTTTTGTTAGGAGGATCTTTTAAAGAGACCTCTTTTCCAAGAAAATATGGTGTTTATAAAAATATTACTGATATTTTTAACAACAATATATATTATATCGCCGGACTTATCTCATTAAAATCCTGGTATAAATATATTCGTACTCTTTTTATCTATGATAATTTATCAAGAGCATTGATCAATGGAATGCAGAAAACTCTTGATGAATGCATACAAGAGAGAATTGAGCAATTTAAAATTTTTTGTAATAATTTAGAAGATTCCAGAAACTGT
>CAYZCC010000225.1:1454-3234 GCA_964476805.1 uncultured Desulfobacula sp. | reverse complement strand
TACACTGCAAAGGCAAGTACATCCTCATACTGAAAATTCTTGTAAAATGCAACGGCAAACTGTTCAGTTTCATATTTATTAAAGCAAAAAACAAGCACTTGACAACGGCGTTTTTTTTTCCTAAACGTTAAAAGTATTTTCAATCAATTCAGCAAAAAAGGAGGGTGATAAAAACAAGGTTATCAGTAAAGAAGAAATATTATCAAACTGGGCTTGTTCAGGCAGAGCCCTAAAACGCTGACGAAAGGAGCAAGATCATGGGAACAAACAGGTATTGGCGAAAAATCATTTTTTTATTTGTATGTGCTATTTTTGTTGCAGGAGTTTTTTTCTTAAAGAGCACTGATAGTGTGGCCATGCAAGATGAATTAAAAAAAGTTGACCATCAACAAGCCTACAGACTCTATGAAAAAAGTTGTCTCGGCTGTCATGATTCAGTTGCGGATCCGGAGAAACCGGGAAAAACCAGGGATGAGTGGTATATTGTTGTAAATTTGATGCACAATTATGGATTGGTTTTGAGCCCGAAAGAGAGCGATCAAATTATTGATTTGCTCTATGATCTGCGCAAAGGTTTGGAAAAACAGGCAGGTTAATTTATATATCCTTAGTTTGAACAAAAGGGGTCTTTTATGAAACGACGATTATTTTTAAAATCACTTGCAGCAACAGGATTTGCCGCATCCGTCACCGGATCAGGTGTATTGACAAGAAAGGCAGAAGCAAGCAAAAAAGTTGAATTCGGTGAAGTCAAGAGTGTTAAAGTTGATGTCCTTTCTGAAACAAGCTGGTTTGACAATAACAATTTAAAACAGCACATCGTAGATTACGGTGGTGCCATGACCAATCAATATTCAATACCGTGGGACTGGGATAATGCCGGCGGGTATATGGCACTTATAACTGTGACACAGCTAGATGGAAAAGAGAGAAAAATATTGATGGATACCGGTTGGAATAATGATTGGGTTGACTATATCTATGAGATGAACAACATCCCTGCCATGTTGAAAAGTGGAGAGATTGATTTCATGGTGCTTTCTCACTGGCATCTGGATCATTACTGGGGGATTGAATCTACCTTGAAACACAATCCCAATATCACAATTTATGCACCAAATACCCACTACCCTGAAGATATGAAGCTTTTAAAAGGGGGGCATCTGACTGCCAAAAACAAGGAAGGCAAGGATATACACATTTGTAAAAATGATGTTCCACATACAGGCACACTTGTGGCGTGTAATTCTGACGGTGATGAAGGGGACGGTATATATCGCCTCATGCCGGGAGTGGCCGCAAGAATGTTTGATGTGCCAATCCTTTTGCGGGTAAGAGGAGAGAATGTCCTCTATTTTAATGTCAAAGACAAAGGGACTGTTACTGTCACCGGCTGCTGCCATCCGGGAATTCTTTCCCTTTTTTCCTATGCCAGGAGAAACTTTGCGGGGTATCAACCCTATGGATGTTATGGAGGTCTGCACATTACTCTGTTTGAAACATGGGACCCCAAATTTGACGATATCATTCGAGGTGTAAAATCATTTAAAATACGAAAACTGGCATGTAACCACTGTACCGGCTGGATTTGGGCTGAGAAAGCTGCAGCAGCAGGTGTACCGGTTGTTAAAGGGACAGATAAGTATAAGAGTTATAAAAGACAGTCAACCGTAGCCACTGGAAGTAATGCTTTCCTGACCAATGGAGATTCTGTGGTCTTTTAAAAAGATATACAAGGAAAAATGTAATGTAATTAGGAGGGGAAAGGGCATTTAACCCC
>CAYZCC010000225.1:0-1444 GCA_964476805.1 uncultured Desulfobacula sp. | reverse complement strand
TTTTTTATCAGTCTTTTAAATGGAGCACAGATGATTATGAAGACGAATAGACTTTCAACAGACAGGTTCAATTATCTAATGGGCCTGGCCAATATGGGTGCTGTTTTTTGTATCGTGTGGCTTTTATGGTATATTTTCATGCACCCCAATGGCGTTTTAAAACTTTATACCCCCATGTATGGATTTTCACTGGTCGTGGTTTTTCTCTCCACAATTATTCTTATCAAAGATATCTTTGAATTTTATCCTTTCCCTGAAAACCTGAAGAAAGACCTGAATGTCTTTTCTTCAGGTGCTTTGTTAACGATCGCTGCTTTGTTAATCACACTATTTATAGTTTACATTATTTTCTGGAAATTCATCGGTCGTTTCGGAATCACTTATTTCAGTCCATACTCGATAATAGCGGCAGGTGGACAGGGGGCTGAGATTTTTAATGCACGGGAAACAGCAAGCAGGGCCATTATATATTTTTTTGCCGCTTTTTTATGGGTTTCCATCACCTGGAAGGCTGGTTTTGATAATTGGCCATGGCATACATGCAACCGAGGAGTTCTGGCATGGTCCCGTCTGTTTGCAGTCCTATTTTTTGTCACCATCGCCTATGCGCTATTTTTCCATCCACATGTGTGCTATCTTTTTTATCCTGCGCAGATAAATGCTGGAGTTGAGTCATGGTGGATTCCATTCACAGATACTGGCAGTGCCTTTTTCAGTCTCGGCTTGCTCCTGTGTGCCCTGTTCTGGGTCATTGCCTCGGATCTGCTCTGGGAAGGATACCCCTGGAAATCTCTGGCAAAAAATGAGAGCAGCAGTTTGCTGAAGGGATTGGCAACCTTTATTGTCACCGCTGTTTTAGGCATCATTATACTCATTATCATGCTTAAAATAATGACATATTTCTGGTATGAGCCATTCATGGGCGGCCAGTATACAGACGGTCCGGATTTTAGATTTCTACATGCCGGTGAAGTCAGTGGTTTTTTAATCCTCTCCTCCTATATTTTAAAATACTATTTTAATAACTTTCCCAATACAAAATTCTTATTGATAAATGCAGTTGTCAGGACCGCTATTGTAATAAGCGGTGGTATTCTTTTCCATCTGTTCTACTATTCAAAAGCTACTGAATTGATCCTTGGAAAAGTTCCTGGCATTGCTCAGCCTGATGATACTTCCTTGGTATGGACCCTTCTTTTTTTAAGCATGATACTGGTACACATTGATTTTTTTAAAGGGTGGCCATTGAAAAACAGAAAGGAAAACCAGGGGAATGGTTGATAAAAGCAAAAGGATTTTTTTTAAAAATTATTTTTTAAAAGGAATTGGAAAGACGATGTCAGGTTTTGATGAAGGCCTTAAGCAGGTGGATGCAAAACGGGATTTTGATGAGTATTTTGAGTCGTATGAATCCAGCTATGCATTGACGCTGGCTTATCCTGAT
>CAYZCC010000224.1:0-3306 GCA_964476805.1 uncultured Desulfobacula sp. | reverse complement strand
ATCAAATTTTAAGAAACAAAAGAGTTGTCATGAATTCAAAAATAGTGGTTGTCGGTAGTATAAACGTGGATCTGGTCATTCATTCCGACCGTATTCCCAACTCCGGAGAAACGATCAGAGGAAATGGTTTTCAGGTTATTCCTGGTGGTAAAGGTGCTAACCAGGCAGTTGCGGCTGCTCGTCAGAATATAGCAACCTCTTTTATCGGATGTGTTGGTGATGACGATTTTGGAGAAGCCCGGAAACAGAATCTGAAAGATGAAAAGATTACTGTTGATTTCGTCTCAAAGATAAAAAATGAATCAACAGGTGTGGCAATGATCATTGTGGAACCCAATGGTAACAATCGTATTATTTTGTCACCCGCGGCAAATGACAGGTTGACTCAGGAAAATATTAAATCGGCTCAACGTATTATTGCCGAGGCTGATATCCTGATTTGTCAGCTTGAAACACCTGTTGAATCTGTTAAAAAAGCGCTTGAAACAGCAAAATCGAACAATACCGCCACTATTTTAAACCCGGCACCGGCGGTACCACTCGACGTTTCCATTTTAAGCCTTGTTGATTACCTTATTCCCAACGAAACTGAAGCGTCCCTGTTGTCAGGCATCAGGGTCAATGACCTTGAAAGTGCTGAAAAATCGGTCAGGATTTTAAAGAATGTGTGCCCAGGTACAATCATGATCACTATGGGTGAACATGGTGTCTTAACCGCTGCGGACGGGAAAATGGAATTTAATCAGGCCTTTGATGTAGAGGCCTTAGATACAACAGCAGCCGGAGATACCTTTATCGGAACACTTGCAGCCTTTCTGATTCAGAAGGAACCACTCAAAGAGGCAGTAAAAAAAGCAATGGCTGCAGCAGCCATTGCTGTCACAAGAATTGGGGCTCAGACCTCTATTCCGAACCAAAAAGAGGTTGAATTTTTTTTTCATCAATACAAGTGAGCAGAAAAAATGGGAAAAAAGGATCGATCTGGCATTAAACCAAGGGATTCCCGGCTTTATCGAGACACTGAAAGCCGTTTTAAGAGAACTTAAAAATGTTATAGTGGTTTCCGGCGTTATTTTTTAAACAGGCCGTTTATAGAAAAGGCTTTTATGGGAAACATTAAACGATATAAACCTTACCTTCAGCAATCCGGGCTGCTCATGTCTGTACTGCTCATGGTGGGGGTATTAACCCTGCTATCCGACCGGTTTCTGACGGCCCCCAATCTGATCAATATCCTGCGCCAAGCCAGTATTAATGGTATCATATCAGCCGGTATGATGCTGGTCATACTTATTGCAGGGATTGACCTGTCTGTCGGGGCCATTCTTGCCCTCACAGTTGTGGTCACTGCTGACCTTATGCATCAGGGACTTTCTCCTTTTATTGCCGTTGTTTCAGGACTGGGTATCGGTGGTATTCTGGGATATATCAATGGATGGCTGGTCAGCCGGATAAATGTACCGCCTTTTATTGCCACACTGGGTATGATGAGTTTTTCCCGTGGTCTTGCACTTGCCTATACCGGTGGCAAGCCCGTTACAGGTCTTGATGAAGGATTCAGATTTTTGGGAACCGGTGTGATCGCAAACATCCCCATGCCGGTAATCATTGCCTTTCTTGTTTTCCTGGCAGGATATATTCTGCTGACAAAAACACGGGTGGGGCTCTATCTTTATGCGCTGGGAGAAAATCAGGAAGCGGCTCTTTTCTCCGGCATCGCCACCGGATTTTATACCAAATTTGTTTTCACCGTCAGCGGTATCCTTTCCGCACTTGCCGGTATGATCCTTATTGCAAGGCTGGATTCAGCACAGCCTGTTATTGGAATGGGGTACGAGTTTGATGCCATTGCCGCGGTGGTAATCGGCGGGACAAGCCTTGCAGGAGGGGAAGGAAAGTTGAGCGGAACCCTTTTGGGAGTTCTGATCATTGCGATGTTGAACAATGCATTGAATCTGATAAACGTCAGTTCATTTTATGAAGGAATTGTAAAGGGAATCGTCATTTCATTGGCATTAATACTGCACGGGTTAGTGCGAAAATTATAAAACCGGAAAAGTTTTTCGGTCAACTCAAAAAAGGACAGGAGGAGTCATGAAAAAATTATTTTTTATCGTTTCACTCGTTATGCTTTTTGCTTTCTCAAGTGTACAGGCCAAAGATCTCACACTTGGATTATCTTTATCAACACTGAACAATCCATTTTTTGTTACTTTGAAAGAGGGTGCCATGAAACAGGCAAATGTCTCAGGTGTCAAACTCGTGGTCACGGATTCGCAAGATAACCCTGCAACCGAGGCAAAAAATATTGAAGACCTCATTATTAAAAAAGTGGATGCACTCTTGATCAATCCAACGGATTCCAGTGCAATTGCGCCGAGTGTCTTTAAAGCCAATAAGGCGGGTATCCCCGTCTTTACTGTAGACCGGAGTGCCAATTCAGGCAACGTTGTTGCCCATGTTGCATCTGACAATGTTGCGGGCGGGGTCATGGCGGGTGAGTTTCTGATTAAAAAAATCAATGGAAAAGGAAAGGTTGTCGAACTTGAAGGCATCGCTGGGTCATCTGCTGCAGTCGACCGTGGCAAAGGATTTAACCAGGTGGTTTCAAAAAATTCAGGTGTTACTGTTGTTGCAAAGCAGACGGCCAATTTCAACCGCGCAGAAGGATTAAGAGTCTTTGAAAATATACTTCAGGCACAACCTGATATTGACGGTGTTTTTGCTCACAATGATGAAATGATCCTTGGCGCCATTCAGGCAGCAAAGGCTTCCGGCAGATCAAAAGGAATCGTATTTGTCGGTTTTGATGCGGTAGATGATGCTGTCAATGCGGTAAATGCAGGGGACCTCGAAGCCACCGTTGCCCAGCAACCTGCGGTGATTGGTGAATTGGGAGTTAAAACGGCTGTTGATTACCTGAATGGGAAAAGCGTACAGCAAAATATCCCCGTACCACTGAGCCTGGTCTCAAAGTAATCCTTAATAGATGAATAATAGATGAATAATAGATGAATAATAGATAAGATGTGAATCATATGGTTTTTGGCTTAGCCAGCCACATCTCATCTATGGCGACTGCGAATTGGAAGATATAAGAAAAGAGGCGGCAGTGGATAATGACTCCTGCATCTTGAAAATGGAAGGTGTCACAAAAACCTTTCCGGGTGTAAAAGCACTGGAAAATGTCCAACTGGATGTTCAACCAGGAGAAATCCATGCCCTTGTGGGTGAAAATGGTGCCGGCAAATCCACTTTGATGAAAATTTTATCCGGTGAGTATCTGTCTGAGAGCGGAACCATTCT
>CAYZCC010000223.1:0-3342 GCA_964476805.1 uncultured Desulfobacula sp. | reverse complement strand
CCCTATATTTATATGTACGCCATCGATAATAAAGATTTATCCGGTGCTGTGGGGTGTCATCTAGAGATGTATGAAGGGTTTGCCGATGGTGACAGCCCCAGAGCCGTCACCGCACTGCGAAAGGATCTGCAGAATGCCGGTAAAATCATCATCGATAATTTGGAAGATTAAAACAATTCGTAACGTTGTCTTACACTTGTCGCATGATTTAGGTACAATCTGTTTTCCAGCGTCCAACGCAACCTATTTCTTCTGGGATTCACGAGATACGAGCGATCTATATGACATCTGAAAGGCCGTCATGGCCAGAAGGCTGGCAATGACAAGTGTAAGAAAACCGGCTTTCATATCAGCCACGCCTGCGATCTGACCGATTACCCAGCAAAACATAATAGACCCCAGACCTCCCACCGTTGATAAGGAACCCAACGCCACTCCTTCAACTTTGGGGAAGAAGGTGCTGACCAGGGCTAGACATGTGGGATAGATGCCTGAAAATGTCAGACCGCTTAATGATAGGGCTGCCACAGCCATCCAGCGTTCTCCGTACCATGCTAAAATCAACGTGATCACTTGCAGCCAGAGCAGTGCCAGGACGATTGTTGCCAACGGTGTGCTTTGGGTTAACTTTGAACAGATAACCCGTCCGGTCATTAAGAATATAGCAAAAGAGGAGAGTGCCGCGCCTGCCAGAGTCAGAGAGCAATCCTTTGCCTGCACAAGAAAAGTGACACCCAATAGCAAGATGGCAAGCTGTGCACCCACAGCCAGTGTTATCACAAAAAGTATAATTAAGAAATGGTTATTGGTGAATAATCGTTTGATTTGGCCTTTAAAAAGTACACCGGACGCGAAATGGGGCATGGCTGTCCGGGAAAGCAGGAAGACCACGCAAAGGCCGGCAAGGATGATGGCCTCTGTGAAATAAGCGGATCGCCATTCTTTGTTATGTTCAATCATAAAACTCATAATGACTGGGCCAACCAATGATCCAAGACCGAAAAAAACATGATGGAGATTTAATATAGTCCCCTTCGTGGTTGGATAGAGTTTTGCTAAAAGTGTGTTGGATCCGCTGAGTATGCAGCCCATACCAGCACCTGTGATAAAAATGAGGATCATATTGATTGCGAATCCAGGCACGTTGCAAAACAGGGAAAGTCCTATGCCCAGCAGGAAACATCCGCTAAACATAATTTGTTCTCCCCGTTTTAAATCTGATAATATCCCACCAACAAAACAAAACAGGGTAAAGCCGGATTGCAGACACGCCATCATTAATCCTGCCTGGTCAATGGTAATACCGATATAGTCTTGAATCTCGGGCAGGCTGGCACCGATGAATGAAAAGGTCAATCCGTTAATGGCAAGGGAAATAAATGCAGCAAGTGTGATGATTGGCCTGTTGGATATCATGGTGTGTCTGGTCTTAATTAATGTCGACAAAAATTAAATCTTGTATGTAACAGTGTGATAACATATTACGCATATTAAAGAAACACAAGAGTCTTTTTTTTAAAAAATTAATCAATCAACAAAAAATGAAAATATTTATTTCATTGAAATTATGGTCGATTTTACAGCATCTAACATCCTGTATTAAAATTAAATATACGACTTTTGGGGTGTAATCACATTTTTTTAAAAATTCCTTGATAATTGAAAAGTTAACTGTTATAACATATTACATATTACATTTAAAGCCGGGTGAGATATCGAAAAAATAAATAACATAACTTTACGTCAGGCTGTGTATAATCAATTACGAGCCAAAATTCTTGCCGCAGAATTTCTGCCCGGGGAAACCCTGAGCCTGAGAGGAATGGCTGCCAAATTTGGGGTCAGTCTCGTCCCTATCCGGGAAGCTGTTTTTCAATTGGAATCTGAGGGGATTCTGATCATTGAAAGTAACAAGCGAATACAAGTCAGTAAGTTAAAGATTCCCACGTTTAAAGAAATCTTGAACCTGCGGCTACTTCTTGAATCCGAAGCCATTGAGCAAGCCTGTAACAAACGACCGAAATCTGCCGTCGCCAAGGTGGAAAAAATTCTTGAAAAAATGAAGCAAACCGCGGGCGTTAATCCTAAGTTGTATGCAACACTGAATACCAAATTTCATAATACCATTTACAGCTATGCTGATTCGCCCCAACTTGAAGAGTTGATTCATCGACTTTTAGCCAGGGTAATGCCGTACATCTATCTGTTTGCCATTCATGGAAGAAATTTGGATTCGGCCATGGAAAGTCATATGAATATGTTCAAGGGATTTTTGCAAGGTGACGGTAAAACAGCGGCCGAGGCATTATGCAAGGACCTTCAAGTTGCTGGAGAATACATTCTGGCAAGGCTTAAGGAAGAACAGTTGTCTGATAAGGAATCACGACCTGTGTCGTGATTAAAATAGTTAAAGAAGATGGAGGGGCTTTGATAAAATTAGCGAATATGTTCCAGATGCCCATTACGTACCTGTAACGACGTCTTTTTGTCGGGTCTAACCCTCAATCATCCAAAACGGCATAAGGAGGGATGCAGTTTTCGGTGTGAAGTAAGTAAACCAGGAATTTAGTGCTTATTTAATTGAACATACAAAGGAGAAATATCATGAAAAAGTTTGTCAGTAAAATGCCGGGGGTTTTATTTATAACTGCAATTTGTGTTTTATTTTTGTCTGGGGCAGTCCTTGCCAATCCATATGACAAATATAAAGGCCAAACAATTGTTGTCAGTTGGCCGGCATTGAGTCATTTTAAAAAAGCTGAAACACTGGTTGAAGAATTTACTAAAGAAACCGGAATTAAGGTTGAAATTGATGCACTTCAGTATATGAAACTTCGTGATCGTCAAATTCTTGAAATGTCAAAGAAAAAATGTGAATACGACGTTGTTTCCTGGGTTGTTATGTGGAAGGGAGAATATGTATCCAAAGGTCTTCTTCAACCGTTGTCTCCATTTTTTACGAACCCTAAGATAGCAGATCCATATTATGATATTGACGATATCTCCAATGCATATTTGCAAAACGGTGGTGTTGTCGGTGGTAAAAAAGGGTATATGCCCGGTCGGTCCGGTGCGTTGTATGGGGTTCCTTTTGGAGCGGAAACATCTATTCTGGCTTATCGTAAAGATGTATTTGAAAAACTGGGACTTGCAGTACCAAAAACGTATGATGACCTTGTTTCAGCCATGAAAATCATCAAGGAAAAATCGGGCATGGGCGCCATGACATCCCGTGGTAAAACCGGACATCAGGTGACTGCTGCTTGGCTGCTTCATCTGGCACCGCTTGGAGGAAAGATATTTGATGATACTTGGAATCCTGTGATCAACAGCCCGGAGGCG
>CAYZCC010000222.1:0-3346 GCA_964476805.1 uncultured Desulfobacula sp. | reverse complement strand
GAAGCCATGAAAACAGCCTTTAGTGAAAAGGAGATTAACTATCTTGACGACACATATTTTAAGGCGTTGGAAGTAACACTTCCAGGCGGATCACGCATTACTGCCCTGCCTGCCAACCCTGATACGGCAAGGGGTTTTTCAGCCAACTGTTTTTTAGATGAGTTTGCTTTTCACCAGGACTCAAGAAAGATATGGCAGGCTTTGTTTCCTGTTATATCCGCAGGACACAGACTGATCATAACGTCAACGCCGAACGGCAAGGGCAATAAATTTTATGACATTATGACCGGCCAGGATACAGAATGGTATCGGCAGACAACGGACATATATGAAGCAGTAAGAGACGGCCTTCCAAGAGACATAGAGCCGCTTAAAAAGGCTTTAAATGACGAAGATGCATGGGCACAGGAGTATGAACTAAAATGGCTGGATGAAGCATCTGCCTGGCTTCCTTTTGATTTGATTAATTCAGTTGAAAACGATCTTGCAGGCAGGAGTGAATTATATGCAGGCAATCCCTGCTATGTTGGTGTTGATATAGCAGCAAGACATGACTTGTTTGTGATCTGGGTATTGGAACGGGTAGGCGATGTGCTGTGGACCCGTGAAATTACAGCCAAAAAAAACATATCTTTTGCCCAGCAGGACTTTGAACTTAACAGAATTTTTAAGACATATAAAGTTGTCCGCTGTGCAATGGATCAGACCGGCATGGGAGAAAAACCAGTTGAGGATGCAAAAAGACGCCATGGCGGATTAAAAGTTGAGGGGGTGCTTTTTACAGGTTCAAACAAGCTTCATCTTGCAACAGTGGGTAAAGAAGCATTTCAGGATAAAAAAATACGCATACCCCTTGGTGATGAAAACCTGCGTTTGGATTTGCATAAAATAAAAAAAGAGACTTCAGCAACTGGAACCCCACGTTTTGTGGCTCAAAGCGATGCGCAAGGTCATGCAGACAGGACATGGGCATTGTTTCTGGCCATTCATGCAGGGGCAAGTCCAGCAGGTGACAGAGAGATATTAAGCCTGCCATCAAGAGAACGTAATATTTTGAGGGGATATTAAGGATATTAATATGGCAGGTATCTGGGGATCAGAAAATCAATATATTAATTTTGATGAAATAGAGCGCTCAAGCCTGGAAAAAGAGATCGCTTCAAGGTCAGCGGCCTTTGATTTTGATGAGATAATGGGTTTGCTGCCGGACCCTGATCCTGTTTTGACAAAACATGGCGGCGGGGTTGAAATTTTAGATGCCCTTACATCAGATGGTCACCTCACATCTGTTATGCAGACAAGAAAACTTGGAAGCCTGAAAAAAGAATACAAATTTGTGCCCGGTACAGATGAAAACGGCAAGGCAGATGCTGCATCAGAAAAATTATGTAATGCCTTTGCAAAGGATATGGAAAATCTTGATTTATATAATGTAGTGGGCGGCATTCTGGATGCACCCTATTATGGATATACGCCCATAGAGATCATCTGGGAAGCAAAAGAGGGGCTGCTGCACGTAAAAGAATTGCGGTGTCTGCCCCACCGGTGGTTTGGCACAGACGAGCAAAACAGGTTCAGGTTTATATCAAAGGATAATGAAGAGGAAGGCGAAGAGATACCTTCCGGAAAAATGGTTTTTGCAAGACATTTTCCAACCTATGACAACCCTTATGGTCTGCGATTGCTGTCCCGGTGCTTCTGGCCGGTTACCTTTAAAAAAGGCGGCCTTAAATGGTGGGTAAAATTTTTAGAAAAATTTGGCATGCCCTTTTTGTTTGGTACCTATGCCCAGGGGACAAGCCCTGAAGAAAAGCAAACCCTTTTAAACACCCTTTTTAAGATGGTCAGTGATGCGGTGGGCATAGGACCTGATGGCAGCACCATCCAGACCATTGGCGGAGATTTTAAGGGTAAGGGAGATCTGCATAAGATTTTCAAGGACACCATGGATGCTGAAGTTTCCAAGGTGATCATGGGACAGACGCTTACAGCAGAAATTGGAGAAAATGGATCCTATGCCGCATCCAAAACCCATGAAGGTGTATTGGCAGCATACCAGCAGGCAGACCAGCGCCTTGTGCAGGATACGATAAACAAGATTGCAAAATATTATAGTCTGGTCAATTCAACGGGTGCACCTCCCCAGTTTGTCTGGTTTGAAGAGGCAGATCCCAAAAAAGAGTTTGCAGACAGGGATAAAATTATATCTGAAACAGGGGGCAGGTTCACCAAAAAATATTTTATCAGACAGTATGGATATAAGGATGATGAAATTGATCTTACAGACCAGGGGCAAAACATGGCGAGAAATAGCAATCTCGAACAATCTCGCCAGGGTTTAAAAAGTTTACAGGGTAATATAGCTCCAAAAATAAAACACGGCAATTTTGCGCAAAATCCTGATTTTGGGGATCAGGTACTTTTTGAGTCCCAGGACAGCCTGGATGAATTTATGGAAAAGTGCATGGGGCATATAAAGCCCGGACTTGCCAACACAGTGATTGATATTGTCGCCGAGGCCAAAACTTTTGATGAGGTACAAGATAAATCAGCACCGCTTGATTTATCGGATGAAAAGTTTGAAGAGCTCATGGCCAATGCGTCCTTTATTGCAGATATATGGGGTAGAGCCAATGTTTGATATGCCAGACAAACCACTTCCCATGAAAGAGGCGGCTGCTTTTTTTAAAAAGAAAGTGGTTTTGAGTCCTGATGAATTCTATTCACTGGAAGACAGGCACAGGGTGAATGCCTTTTCTGTGTCCGGCATCAAAAAGATGGATACGATCATGGATTTGCAAAAATCCATTGAAACGGCTCTTGCTGACGGCACATCATTTGGGCAGTGGAAAAAACAGTTTAAAGACCTGTGGCAAAAAAAAGGCTGGACAGGTAAAAAAGCCTGGCGGGTGGACAATATTTTCAGGACAAATATGCAAACGGCATTTAGTGTCGGCAGATTTGAGCAGATGAAAAAAGTATCTGATCTTCTGCCGTACTGGAGATATTCAGCTGTCAAGGACAAGCGTACCCGTCCTGCTCATGCAGCACTTCACGGCAAAGTATTTCGCCATGATCACGCTTTCTGGGACACCTTTTATCCGCCCAACGGGTTTCTTTGCAGATGCGGTGTGACAGCCATGTCCAGGCGGCAGGCGGAAAAAATCGGGATTGAAAAGGATGATCCCACCGGCAAATTGTTTGAACCGGTTGATCGTGTGACCGGTAAGAAGATGCCGGCAAGACTGCTGATGCCTGATAAAGGATTTATGTCACATCCAGGCAAAGCGCATTACAAGCCGGACTTGAGCAAATATCCAGCTGATTTACGGCAGAAATTCTTGGA
>CAYZCC010000221.1:997-3347 GCA_964476805.1 uncultured Desulfobacula sp. | reverse complement strand
TATTGGCAGACCAGTCAAATATGATGAATTTAAAATCTATCAATTGAAGCGTTAAGGCAGAGGATTTTTAAGTTGATAAATTCTTTAAGCTCTGACCATTGAAGGTTTGACTCTTCCAGTTAATATGATAGATTGTTTTAAATGTATTGCAGGCGGCTCCCGTTTTTTTATTCAACTTTTTATTGACATTACTCTTTCTCTGAATTGACCCGCTCAATAATTTTTCCTGACAAATCACCTGGAACTTCTTCGTACTGCTCAAATTCAAGAGTGTAAGTGCCTCTTCCCCCGGTCATGGAACTTAAGTCCGGCGCATAGCGCAGTATTTCAGCCATGGGAACAAGAGCGTTGATGATCTGTTTATCGTTTTCAGAATCCATTCCAAGGACCCTTCCACGTCTTGAATTTAAATCTCCCATGATATCACCGGTGCTGTCTTCAGGAACTTTGACCGAAATTTTCATGATCGGTTCAAGCAAAACAGCTTTTGCTTCATGGGCAGCCTTTTTAAAGGCAAGCGTTCCTGCCATTTTAAACGCCATTTCAGATGAATCCACAGAGTGATAGGATCCATAATCAACAGTTGCCCTGAAATCCACACATGGGAAGCCTGCAAGAATACCTGTTTTAGCTGTTTCACGTACACCTGCTTCAACTGCAGGGATATAATTTTTAGGAATGACGCCCCCCACAATTTTATCCACAAATTCAATGCCTGTGCCCTTTGGAAGGGGTTCAAGGATAATCCAGCAGTCTCCATACTGGCCATGCCCTCCAGACTGTTTTTTATGTTTTCCCTGAACACGGACTTTCTTCTTAAAGGTTTCTCTGTAAGCGACCTTTGGAGTTTTAATGTCCATGCCGACTTTAAATTTTCTTTTAATTTTTTCTGCTGTTACCTCTATATGAACAAGCCCTCTCCCTGATAATATCGTCTGTTTTGTCTCTTCATTTCGTTCAAGAGTAAGACCTGTGTCCTCTTCAAGAATTTTTCTTATTGCTTCATGAATTTTATCTTCATCTTTTTTCTCACTGGGTGAAACTGCAAAGGAGATGACAGGTGGTAACGATTTGGGAGATGGAATCTGAATCTCTTTCCCTTGAGTTAAAGTATCACCTGTCAGGGTGTTTTTAAGTTTTGCCACCGCAACAATGGAACCTGGCAGGGCACTGCTTATACTGTTTTGCTTCTTGCCGGCAATTTCAAGCAGCTGTGAAAATCTCTCTTTTTTATCTTTAGTTGTATTTACAACATTGCCCTCTTTCCCAAGTGTTCCTGAAATGACCCTGAACAGAGAGAGCCTTCCAGCATAGGGATCCACTATGGTATTAAAAACAAATCCGCAGAATTCTCCATCTGGATCAGGTGAAATAATCACATCTTCACCATTTTCATCTTTTGCAGTCCACTCTCCTCTGTCAATAGGGGAGGGCATGTATTCATTTATAATATCTGAAACAGTATCCGTGCCGATCATTTTTGTGGAAGAGCAGCAGATCGCCGGGTAAAACTGCGCATCAAGAACGCTTTTTCTAAATGCAGTCTTTATCTCTTCCTGGGTCAGATCTTCGCCTTCAAGATATTTTTCAAGCAGATCGTCATCAAGTTCTGCCACATCTTCAATAAATGCTTCTTTTGAAGTTTCAAACGCCTCTGACATGTCAGAAGGCGTATCCACTTTTTTGGAATTGCCGTCAGCATCATATTCAAAAGCCTGGCCAGTGATCACATTAACAAAACCTTTAAATTCATCTTCAGAACCAATCGGGTAATAAATCGGGACAACCTTTTTTTTAAGAGCAGTTTTACATGCCTCTACACAGGTCATGAAATCTGAACGTTCACGATCAAGTTTATTTATAATTACAAATCCGGGCAGATTATACTCCAGAGCACTTGCAGCGGCCTCTTCAGTCATGGCAGAAGGTCCGCCAACGCCATCAATTACAAATCCCATACAGTCTGCAACAGGGAAACATGTTTTAGAAACAGAGAAGAAATCTTGCCCTCCAGGGGTGTCCATCAAAGTAATTGTATGTTTATTATGTGTATATTTAAAAAATGATGTATTAATACTTTGCTGTTTTTTAGTCTCTTCGGGTTGAAAATCCATTACAGTATTTCCTTCTTCAACCTTTCCAAGACGTTTAGTTACTTTGGCGTTAAATAGCATAGCCTCAGCAAGAGTTGTCTTGCCCGCACCTCCATGACCTGCAAGGGCCACATTTCTCATGGCTTTAATTTCTTCAGACATTACTGCTCCTTTTAATAGTTAACAAAAAATCTTAACCTAATAGAATTTAAATGAAATTAATAGTGTTATTTTAAATTTCTCTATAATTTAAAGAG
>CAYZCC010000221.1:0-987 GCA_964476805.1 uncultured Desulfobacula sp. | reverse complement strand
TCTGTTACCTTTACGGCCCAAAACAGGGGAGGGGATCACCTGATTTACACTGTATCCGCGCTGCCTGAAAAAAAACGCTAACTCTTTAATCACCTGATTTATTATCCTGGAGTCTTTAACAACACCCCCCTTGCCAACATTTTTTTTACCGGCCTCAAATTGAGGTTTAATCAATGCAAGAACTTTTGTATCATGTCTCATGAACTTTTCAGCACTGGGTATCACTATTCTCAAAGAGATAAATGAAGTATCGGCTACAACAATATCAACTTTTTCATTGATTTTTTCATACGGCATGTGACGTATATTGGTTCTTTCAATGAGTACAACCCTGGAATCCTGTCGTAATGACCAGTCAAACTGACCATATCCCACATCAACCGCATAAACCTTAGCGGCGCCATTTTGAAGAAGGCAATCGGTAAATCCGCCGGTTGAAGCACCAATATCAAGACAGACACAATCTTTAACTGACAGAGGAATGCGCTTTAAAGCATTATCAAGTTTTAAACCTCCTCTGCTGACAAAAGGGTTGTCATCTTGTTTTACAATAATTTTTACATCGTTTTTAATTAAAGTACCGGGTTTGTCCACACGATTGTTATCTACAAGGACCTTTCCGGCCATGATAATTGATTTCGCCCTCTCTCTTGACTTTATAAATCCCTTTTCAGCAATTAAAATATCAAGTCTGGATCTGTTTTTTTGTATCTTACTCACAAGGGGTGCCATGTAATTTTACTGCCATCCTTATAACCGCCTGGCTGTCTACTTCATAATCGTGTTTTAAAATATCCTGAGGGCCGTGCTCAACAAAAGTATTTTTAACACCCACTCTTTTAAGGCAAATATCAGTCACACCATTGTCAATAAGCATTTCAAGCACACTTGATCCAAACCCGCCATCAAGTACATGCTCTTCCACTGTGATAATTTTTTTTATTTTCAATGCATATTTAACAATCATTTCAGTATCAAGAGGTTTGA
>CAYZCC010000220.1:0-3386 GCA_964476805.1 uncultured Desulfobacula sp. | reverse complement strand
TATCATTGTCTATGTAAAAATTATCATTGTCTATGTAAAAATTATCATTGTCTATGTAAAAATTATTATTGTTTATGGACGGCGGGTCAGTCTAAACCGCCCGCAGCAAAGCATGAAATAATAGTTTTAAAACGCTTCCCAGTTAATAAATCCCGGGTTTACATCAACCATGGCATTTACGATTAACTCAACAATGCCTCCATAGGTCAGTTTTTCATTGTCCAGCAGCTCATAATGGTCTATCAGATCACGAATCTGACCTTTACAGTTTGAGCAGGGGGCACACACATATTTTTCAGTGTCACCCCCTCTTGAATCTGAAAATGCATTGAGAATCTGGGACATTTTTTTCCGGCCTGTTACTTTATTTCTCCAGTCACCAATATTATTTCGATGCATAATGGCATACCCGGATCCTCCACCGCAGCAGTAGTTATGGGGGCCATGGGGAGTCATCTCCCTGAACTGAGGGCAGAGGATTTCCATGATTTCACGCTGGGGTTTTATAATGCCCATGAGCCTTGTAATATTACAGGGATCATGCAGGGTCACAGGGAAATTGTTTCTTGAAGGATCAAATTTAATCTTTCCAGATTTTACAATATCCCTTAAAATGGGGAAACAGCTTTCTCTTGGTGTCTGCAACCCTTCCGGCAGAACCCTGTCTGCAATTACAGTCAGTGCCTTATGGGCATGGCCGCATTCAGCCAGAACAATTTTTTTAACTCCCAGTTTTTGTGCCGCCTGGGCATGAAGAATAGCTGTTCTGGCATACTGCACATCATCGTAGAACACACCATAATTAATACTGTCATAGGCAGCGATATCACTTGACAAGGTCCAGGAGAGACCGGCTGCTTCAAAAATAATGGAAAAAGCAGCAATATTATCGGGCCATGCCATGATTTCACCGGCATTATGAATAAGAAGGATATCAGCCCCCTCCACATCCCATGGCGTATGGAATTCATACCCTGTCTCTTCAGCAAAGTCCTCATCTATAAATTCAACATTATCCATTGCCACCATGGCTGTCATCTGGGTTGAAGATCCTGTTCTCAGTTGATTGATGGAACCGCCATCATGAAGTTCAGGGGGAGCGATGCCCATTTCCTGGCTGAATATTTTTCTTATTTCCCTTGCAACAAGGGCATTATCAGCTCCGATGGGGCAGGCCTGGGCACACCGTCTGCAGATATTGCACCTGTAGGACATCTCCCCCAGGCGGGCGATTGTTCTCCAGTTAAGTGCCACTTTTCCATTCCTGAGATCAGAGAGAGGCTCTTTTTTGATATGTTTCTTATATATTCTCCTGAAAATCTCTGTCCGATAATTCGGCCGGTACATTTCGTTTTCACCGCTTGCCTCATAAAGATGGCATGCATCAGAGCAGGTATTACATTTTGCACAGTTTTCCATGGAGGTTTCAAGCATGGTCAGAAATGTCCAGTTATCAGTTCTTGAAAAACTCTTCTTCATGCCTGCGATAAATTTATCAACAAGCGCCTGCTCCTCCTCTCCTGTTTTTGGCCTTGGAATATTCAGCACACTGACATCATCGAGAATGGTTGCATAGTTGTCCTGTAAATCCTGGGCGATATCCTTTGACTCTTTTTCCTTGATATTCCAGGGCAGCGGCATGAGATCTTCATTCTCCACTTTGGTTAAAATCGGTGTTGCCTTGCTTATATCATTTATTTTTAAAGATTTTTTACTCATTATTATTTCTCCTTTTCAGATGGAGCTTGATGAGGGTTGAATGTGGCCACTTCGGCCCAGGTCTTTTTATTGTGCCCTGCAATATGCTCTGCAGACCATGTGACTGGATAGTTCAAGACGACATTGATCTTTTCATTTGTTTCAGGTGAATCAATATTGGGTTTATCATCCCACCGGATATCGTGGTATAAAAAATACTTCATGAAAAAATGAGACATGTGGGTAAATGGAATATATGTAATTGTCGCAACAGCCAGTAAAATCTGTATCAGAAAAAGTGGATTTGAAATTCCTGTTAAGTTGAAACTGATCACTCCTGTCATAAAAGTTTTGGCCATGTCAAAATCCTGATCAACAAACAGCCAGGTTAAAATGGCAATACCTGTTGTAACCATGAAAAGTATAAGGTTAAAGTAGTGTTCGACAGATGAATAAATTTTTAGTTGTTCATCAGTCAGCCTTTTATATAAGAGGCCGGCTGCCCCGCACAGTGTCAAAATAAATCCAAGGGGACCTGTGAATTTAACAATAGCCATTACTGTTAAAGCTTTCATACCAAAAAGCCCTGCAATGCTTCCGATAAAAAGAAAAACCAGGAACATGATTGTAAAGTAGAGGCCCAGATGAAAAGGATAAGTGACAAACCACAGCGGGCGGTTATACTCGTGAACCGCTTTGAGTCCGAGAATTTCAGCCGCCATCACTTTTAACTCATTTATTTTTGAAGTCTGCCTTGGTTTGTTCCACCATTCCACATCTTCAAGATAACTTCCACCATATTCAGCTTTTCCGCCGCCTTCATGGGCAACCGGGTATAGTTCCCATCGAACATGTATCGGGTTATTGATATATGACACAATTCTTTTTAAAACAGCCGTACAGAAAATAATGATTCCAGTGTATGTAATCAGATAGACAAATAAAGACATTTTATTCTCCTTGAATAATATTGTTTGTATCAGAATAATTTTGATATCAAGTGATACCCTATATAAGATCAGAGACCATTTTCAGTAATTTTTCCTTCTCAATGGGTTTCCCCATAAAGCCTTCGGGCTGGGAAAATCCTTTGAGTCTTTTTATAAAATTGCTCACATCCTCTCCCATACCAGTGATAATTATGACAGGTATCGTTTTTAACTCCTCAGAATCTTTGAACATACGAAAAGTCCTCATACCGGACTGACTTGGCATTGCAATATCAAGGGTGATCAGATCCGGTTTGTCTTTTTTTGCCACTTCAAAACCCTCTTTTCCATTTTCCGCGGTTATGATCTCATAACCATTGTCCTCAAAAAGTGTTGAGACATAGGTACGGACATCTTCTTCATCATCAACCACCAGAACTTTTTTTTTGTCGTTCATACGGACTCCTCTCTTGTTAGCATGTTTAATAAATGATTCTAAACTATCACTTTTTTTTAAAAATTGCGCATGATTTTTTAACTGTTTTTCCGTAACGCTGCGTATTTTATATGCACAATCCCGTAATAGACCAAAAACAACGCCACACCCATCATCACTGCGATATTTGTCACCATAATCTGCCACTTCAAGCATTTCATAGCAGAGTTCCTTTACCCTGTTTAAATTCTTGATATCCTGAGATGAAGCGGGCATTCTTATTCTCCTTCCAAAATCATATTACAATCCAAAATCATATTACA
>CAYZCC010000219.1:0-3404 GCA_964476805.1 uncultured Desulfobacula sp. | reverse complement strand
TGTATCATTGTCCTTGGCGGAGACGGCACATTTTTGAGTGCTGCCCGGTTTATTGAAAACCGTGAAATACCATTGATGGGTGTTAAATTTGGTGAGGTGGGTTTTCTTGCTGAAACCACTGAGGAAAACTTATACAAAGCGCTCGACTTACTGCTTAAGGGCAAATTCTTTATCCAGAAAAGAGCCCGGCTTGATATAAAAGTCATGCGCAGCCGTCAACAGATTATGGATGTGGATGTTTTAAATGATGCGGTGATTAATAAATCGGCTCTATCCCGACTGGCGTCCTGTGCAGTATATCTTGATTCAACATATCTGACAACCTATAGAGCCGATGGTTTGATTCTTGCAACTCCAACAGGCTCAACAGCCTACTCCCTTGCCGCTGGCGGACCGGTTGTTGATCCTGCGGTCCTTTCAATTATTCTGACCCCCATATGCCCTTTCACTTTGACCAACCGGCCGCTGATTATTCCTGATACAACAGAAGTTAAAATCCTGCTTGAAGGAAGCCCTGAAGATATGATCCTGACCCTGGACGGACAGGAAGGCTTTGAAATTGATCCGGGAGATCAAATTTTTATCAAAAAAAGCAAAAATGATATCCATATGATATCCTTTTCAGATCAGTCCTACTATAAAATTTTAAAGACCCGCCTGAAATGGAGTGGCGGGCGATCGCATTAATAATGCTGATCTGCATACTCGATCCATCCACCTGCCTGAATAAGTTCATGATCAAATTTTGAAATTTCAAAGTCAATTTCTTTCGTTTGACTGCCCGAACTGACCCCCATCCTGGAGGCTTCAAGATCCACTGTAATTTGAGTATTCCGCCTGGCAAACTCATCAAAAAGCGTATGGATTAAATCTTTTGACAACTCAATGGCAAGCATGCCGCAGTTAAACATATTCTGTCTGAATATTCTTGCAAAGCCGGAAGCGATGACAAGATTAATTCTGTTTGCCTCAAGAGCCCATGGGGCATGCTCCCTTGATGAACCGCATCCAAAATTTTCTCTTGTGACAATGACAGATTTACCCTGAATATCAGTTTCAGGATTAAAATCTTCAAGTTTTAAATCCTCAAGCAGGTGCGGCTGGAGTGCTGATTTCTCAATTTCAGACAGATACCTGGCTGGAATTATTTCATCGGTATTTATATCAGAACGGTTAAGAAACAGTACTTTCCCTTTAAACGCTTTCATTGAAAATTTCCCCTTTAATGGCAGTTGCTGCCGCACTGGCAGGACTCATTAAGTGAACCATGCCGCCTTTACCCATGCGGCCGTTAAAATTACGGTTTGTTGTGGCGGCGGCCACCTCTCCTTTGGAAAGGACACCATTGCTCATACCCAGACAGGCACCACATGTTGGATTGGTCACACAAAAACCGGACGCCATAAAAGTCTGGATAATCCCCTGCTCTAAAGCCTGGGAAAATATTTTTGGCGTGGCAGGAGAGACGATTCCTCTGACTCCGGGTGCAATTGTCCTGCCTTTAAGAATTCTGGCTGCCGCCTGCAGATCTTCAAGACGTCCATTGGTACACGAACCAATATAAACCTGGTCAACCCTTGTTCCTTTCATTGCTGATATGGGTTTTACATTGTCAGGTTTGAATCCAAAGGTTGTTAAAGGTTCAAGATCGGTGACATCAACTGTTTTGCTTTTTGCATAGACGGCATCATCATCTGACCTGTATTTTGAAAATGTTTCAAGCGCCTTTGTGAGGCTTGAATACTCATCCCTGATAAATTCCCAGAGATAGTCAACAGTGGTCTTATCAGGAAGACAGATGCCGCTTGTAGCGCCGGCTTCCACTGCCATGTTGGAGAGTGTCATTCTCTGCTCCATGGTCATTGCATCCACAATACTGCCTGTGAATTCGATCACCATATTGGTCGCACCATTGACACCCATCTGCCTGATCACCTCAAGAATAATATCTTTGGCATACACGCCCGGCGGCAGTGTGCCAACAATCTCAATCTTATATGTTGCAGGGGTTTTAAAGGCACACACCCCCTTTAAAATACCCACAGCAAGATCAGTGGTTCCTACGCCTGCGGCAAACGCACCAAAAGCCCCGTGCGTGCAGGTGTGAGAATCACCCATGATGATGGTCTGTCCCGGCTTTACAAAACCCTTTTCAGGGAACAGCGCATGGCAGACACCATTGCGGCCGATATCAAAAAAATCTTTGATATGATGCTGCTTTGCCCACTCTCTCATGATTTTACCCTGCATGGCTGTTTTAGAATCCTTGGCAGGTGTTACATGATCAATCACAGCCTTTATTTTATCCGGATCAAACACCCGATCTTTACCTTTCCCGGCCAGGTCCCTAATCGCTGTCGGGGTTGTAATTTCATGACAGAACACCCTGTCTATGCTTAATACATTCACATCTTCACAGGGTGTCTCTTTTAAATGCGCCTTAAATATTTTTTCAGCTATCGTTTTTCCCATTGATTTCTCCTAGTTTTTCCCATTGATTTCTCCAAAATAGTCTTCTTCATCTGCCGGTGTCACCACCCAGTATGCCTGAAATATTTCATCTGATATATTTTTAATCACATGGGGAATCTGTGAAAAAAATGAGACAGAATCATCTTGATGGATTTCATAAATCTCATCGCCATAAACGATCTGTGCAGACCCCTGAACAACCAATCCAAGTTCACGGCCAAGATGTCCGTCCTCTGTATCACCACGTTTCTGCCCCGGTGCAAGTTCAAGAAAAAATGCATTAAAGGAGTGGTTCCCCCTGTTTTGACTTTCACCACAAAGCCTTTCATATTTAAAGCCTTTGCGCTGATAAATTTTGCGATCTCCTTTTTTAACGATCTCAACCTTTGCACTGGTTTCATAATCCTTAAAAAATTTTTTAGGTGAAACCCCATACACTTCAAGAATTTGAAGCAGGGTGTCAAGAGATGGCGACACCCTGTTTCTCTCTATCTGTGACAACAGACTGGAGCTGACACCGGCTTTTGATGTCACCTCTTTAATTGTAAGATGCCTTGAATTCCTGATTGTTCTTAAAAGTGCACCCAGTTTTGTTTTCATCAGCCTTTCCGAATTCTAAACAAAAATTTAAGTATAATTAACTATTGTTTAATAATACTTAATAAATTGAGCTTGTCAACATTTTTTTAATTACTCTTGAAAAAAATGTTGCCTTTTGCAGAAAACAGTGTAACAAATGGTTATTTCGGCTTTTTTTTATAATAAAACAAGGAGGATCTTAATGGCAGAAAGAATCAAAGAATTAACAGAATATGAACGTAAGATATTGCACAGTGATTTTCCTGAAACCAAAGACTTTGATCGAAAAACCATAGAAAAGTATTCTAACAACATACGCGGATCTGTCAGGTTGGCAACAGGTAGATATTATA
>CAYZCC010000218.1:0-3405 GCA_964476805.1 uncultured Desulfobacula sp. | reverse complement strand
TTTTTCTCCTGGTTGCAGGCGCTTATATTACCAGCGTCATGACAGAATACAAAATACCATATATCTCTGATGTTCAAATCCCTTTTATTGAACAATATCTGAAAAAACCGTCTAATGAAATACTGGATGTCAAACCACTGCCCAACCAGGAAAGCGTTAACGGAAGATTTGTTGCCAATACCACTGCTGGCACCCTGTTTGTGATTACAGGAAGGATAGACAATCCTTCTGATACAGCCCGCAGGCATATTCAAATTCAGGGGACTTTGATCACTAAAGACATGAATAAGACAAAAACAAAAAATGTCTACTGTGGAAACATTATACCTGAAGAGATGCTTAAAACAGGGAATATTGCTGATATTAATAAAATTCTTTCTGTGAAAACAGGAAATAATCATCTCAATTCAAATATTGAGCCAGAAGCCAACATCCCTTTTATGATTGTCTTTTCAGATCTGCCGGATCAGCTGCAGAATTTTACAGTGAAGGTCATTGGATTTGAGAGCGTAGACTCCGGGTAATTATATATTTGACTTTTAAACCCGGTTTATGATAATTTTTTTCGGGTTTTTCTGGCGACGTAGCTCAGTTGGTTAGAGCATGCGGCTCATATCCGCAGAGTCCGGGGTTCAAATCCCTGCGTCGCTACCATGATATTACAAAGCTTGTCAAATCCTGAATGGGCTTTTTGTTTTCATACCGATCGTTTTCCCAATCATTTTGATTAAAAACTCGATGGATGATAATAATTGATAAATCAAGGGGACACTTTATTTTAAGGAGGCTTTATGCCAGGTGTTTATGAAATTTATGTAAAGGATCATTTTGCTGCCGCTCACTCACTGCGCGGATATGATGGAAACTGCTCCAATATGCATGGGCATAACTGGGATGTTGAGGCATATATCCAGTGTACAAAACTTAATAAACTGGGAATCGGAGTTGATTTCAGGGATGTTAAGGAGATTGTAAAAGATGTCATAAGCAAATTTGATCACATCAATCTCAATGACGTTGCAGAGTTTGGCGCCATTAATCCAACGTCTGAAAACATTTCCAAATTTTTGTACAAGGAGCTTTCCCGTCGTTTGAACACAAAATTTATTAGTGTTGCAAAAGTAAGGGTCTTTGAAAGCCCTGGATGCGGATCTTCCTATCAGGAAATATAATTGCCGGAAATTAAAATTGATATTTGCGAGATTTTTTACAGCCTCCAGGGGGAGTCCACCTTTGTGGGCCTGCCCTGTATATTTATAAGATTATCAGGGTGCAATCTTCACTGCTCCTGGTGTGATACTGATTATGCAAACCATGAATCCCGGGCAATGACCCTTGACCAGATTTTACCGCAAATCACATCCTATCACTGCAGGCTTGTTGAGATCACCGGCGGCGAACCTTTGCTGCAGAATAATACAGCACATTTGATATCCTGCCTTGTTGAGAAAAACTACAGGGTTCTTCTTGAAACCAATGGAAGCAGAAGCATAAAAAATATTCATCCGGCCTGCATTAAAATAATGGATATTAAATGCCCTTCAAGCAATGAATCTGACAGCTTTTTACATGAAAACATTAAATTTTTAACTGAATCTGATGAGCTGAAATTTGTTATTGCTGACCGGGAGGATTATGAATTTGCCAAATCCATCATCAAGAATCGTTTATCCAGAATCTCCCGGGGGAAAATTCACCTCTCTCCTGTGTTCGGCCGGATCAAACCGGAAATGATTGCCAGGTGGATGCTTGACGACCATCTTGATGCAAGACTCTCTTTGCAGCAACACAGGATGATATGGTGCCCTGACAAAAGAGGCGTTTAAAAATGATGCGTAAAAAAGCGGTCGTACTTTCAAGCGGAGGCATTGATTCGACAACGGCCATGGCCATTGCAAAATCAAAAACCAAAGAGATTTACAGCTTGAGTTTCCGGTATGGGCAGAGACACGCCATTGAACTTGAAGCCTCTGTAAAAATCGCACAATCCCTTGGCGTTAAAGAGCATAAAATTATTGATATTGACTTAAGACAGTTTGGCGCTTCCGCATTAACCGATGAAATAGAGGTCCCCAGGCATGAATCTGCTGGAGAGATTCAAAGGCAGCAGGAGATACCCATCACCTATGTGCCGGCAAGAAATACTATTTTTCTGGCCTATGCCCTTGGCTGGGCAGAAGTCTTAAAGGCTGAATCCATTTATATTGGCGTGACCGCTGTGGATTATTCAGGGTATCCTGACTGCAGACCTGAATTTATTGAAGCCTTTGAAAAAATGGCAAATCTTGCAACAAAAACAGGCGTCACAAAAGAGGGTGTTCTAAAGATTGAAACCCCTTTGATTCATCTTTCCAAAGCACACATTATTGAAACCGGCATCCGACTCGGCGTTGATTACTCCCTGACAATTTCATGTTATGATCCTGATTCAGAGGGGAGGGCCTGCGGCAAATGTGATTCCTGCCTTCACAGGATAAAAGGGTTTAAAGAAGCAGAAGTCAAAGATCCTACCATTTACAGTGCCCAGAATATGTTTTAATCAAACCCTTTGTCATCAATTTGGGAGGGTTTTGCCAGTGGAATGGTTTTGCCAGGGATATTCATCCACCAAAGGGCTGATTGTCTTTATGTTATTAATTTGTGGTAAGAACAGGAAGAAAATCCCATGAAAGGGATATTCCTCTTTTTCTTGTGTAATCCGTAAACCAGTTTATGATCTCCTGTGTGGTTAATTTTACCTGTTTCATGCCAAAGACCACTGATTTGGATCGTGGTAAATCCGGCAGGGGCTGGCTGGATGCAAAGGCAAAAACCATTTCGTTTCCTGTGGTGCCCTGGACTTCAAATTTAAAATCGCTGTCATAGGTATTGTTTGGTATGGATGTCACCTGGCCGGCCTTTAAAATCAAATCCTGTTTTTCAAAATCATTGGGATAAATTCTGTATACGTTCTGCCCGGCATCTGACGTGAAAATCCTGACATGGACATTTTTATTTGCCTTTGCAAAAAATATGATCTCTTCCCCTTTTTTAAACGAGAGGCTGTTTCTTCCTTTCTGGGTAAAAAGCTCAATGGATAGTTCTGAACTTTCCGGCAGAAAAGCTGGTATTTGATGGGTTATTGTAAGCCACTCTGGATCCATATGGCTGTTTTTTATCAATACCTGTCCAGACGCTAACACCGGCCCCTTAATATCTGAAAGCGTTGCTTTAATCTCGATGCGGCCATTGCTCTGTGGCCAGAAACTGCCGCTGACATAATAAGAAGCGTTGGATACAGATGCGATGGCGGCTTCAGAATCCTTTACAGCCACAATCGTTCTTTCCCCTTTTGTAAGCAATCCTTCAAGCATTTTCTGAGTGTTGGTAACAGGAGCAAAATGGATGGATGAGGTAAAGTAATTT
>CAYZCC010000217.1:3177-3450 GCA_964476805.1 uncultured Desulfobacula sp. | reverse complement strand
CTCTTGCGGTACGCCGGCTTTACCCTTGCCGATCCACTCGGTGTGAGGTTCAAAAACTGAATCAAAATATCAAAAATATTTCCAACGAGGTACTGAGAATATTTTTGATGTATCGCTGGCCCGGGAACGTTCGGGAAATGGAACATGTCATTGAAGGGTCAATGGATATGTTCAGTCAAGGTGAGATAATTGAAACTGATCACTTACCGGTTCACTTTATTAAAGCCGCTACACAACCGCAAAAAAAAATACTATCCTGGCTTCCGAATATCT
>CAYZCC010000217.1:2633-3167 GCA_964476805.1 uncultured Desulfobacula sp. | reverse complement strand
ACATACGGGCCCCCATTTCTGGAAGAAACAGGTCTGACGCTTTTTGAAATGCAAAAATGATATGAAAAAGAACTCCTGTGTAAAATGCTTGAAAAATATAATGGGAATGCAAGCAAAGCTGCATTGCAATTAGGCATTTCACGTCAACTCATTTATCATAAAATTAAAAAGCACGGCATTCATCGAGAAAAATTCAAATAGCTAAGCTAACGACAAATATTCTTTCCTTTATTGGTAAATATATTTATCATTTTTCTTAATCTGGACAAATATATTTGTCTGTGTTGAGAGTCAAAAAAAACATGAGAATATTAAAAGTAAAAAAAACTATCATTACAGAGTGTTATTTTGAAAACTTGGTCAGAATCATCTTTCGTTTCATCCGTGGTATATCTTTTGCTAATTTACAATAAAAACGTTTGTTAAAATAAGGAAAACATATTATGCAGAAAAAACTTACAAAAATTCATGATGTTTCTATGACGATTTTGGAAGAAGTCGGTATCCGTATCCACCATCCAGATATTTTGGAAA
>CAYZCC010000217.1:0-2623 GCA_964476805.1 uncultured Desulfobacula sp. | reverse complement strand
AAACGTTCGGGTTAAAGACGACATCGTTTATTTTACACGTGATCAAATCATGGCGCAGATTGGCAAAGCACCCAGACAATTTACAGTATATGCCAGAAACCCTCTGCACAACATGGTGATTGGCGGGGATAATTCAGAATATGGTGGTGGATATGGGTGTTCGGCAATTATCGAACCGGATGGGTCCCGACGGAATGCAATGACAAAAGATTATATCCGCTTTATCAAACTGGTCCAGGAAAGTCCTGGATTCCGTATCAATGGTGGTATCCTGATTCAGCCATACGATATTCCGCCCAATCAGATCCACATGCTCATGCCCTATCTGACCATGTGTTATTCCGACAAATGCCTCATGGGGATACCAGGAAATACACAGGAGGTTGAAAAAATAATGGATATGGCAGGCATCCTTTTTGGAGGAAAGGATGCCTTAAAAGAAAAGCCTCGGATAATTTCACTTGTCAATACTCTAAGCCCCTTACAACTGGACCGAAATAGTCTTGAGACCATCAAAATTCATGCTAAATACGGTCAGGGGATCAGCATCACTGCAGGTGTGATGAATGGTGGGACCGCCCCAATCACACTTGCTGGTGCAATTGCCCAAGGTAATGCTGAAGCTCTGGCTGGTATTGCCATCGCCCAGATGATTCGTCCGGGAACACCAACTATCATGGGGGTGGTTATCATGCCCATGGATATGCGAAGCGGCGGTGTTAATATAGGATCTCCTGCACACTCACTGGCTATTAAATACATTTCCGGGTTAGCCAAGAGATATGGTTTGCCCTTTCGTTGTGGAGGAAATAGCACCAATGCAAATGGGCTTACGGTTCAAAGTGGCTATGAAAGTATGATGGCCATGTTTGTTTCTCTTCAGGAAAAGGTAAATTTGATTCTCCATAGTGCTGGGATTTTAGACGGCTACGCAGCCATGTCATATGAAAAATTTGTTTCTGATTTAGAGGTGATCCGTATGGCAGAATATTATTTTGAAGAAATGTCAACTGATGATAATGCGATGGCATTGGATGCCATCCGGGAAGTGGGACACGGTGGTGAATATTTGACGAATATTCACACGATGCAAAATTGTCGAAAAGAAGCATGGACTTCAGATTTTGCGATCACGGGTCCTATAGAAGAAGCCATTACACCTAATGAAGCGATGATGGAAAAAAGCAAAAATAAACTTGAGTCTATGATAAAAGAATATCAGCGACCGGATATGAATTCCCATATAAAACAGCGTTTGGATTCATACCTTCTTGAAAATGGAGTATCACCGGATTTTTTACAATAAGACTCTCTTTTGAACAAAGATAATCAAATCGACTCGTAAAAACCCATAGGGTAAAACGTGAAAGAAAAATCGGGACCGTCAAAGGTGACCTCCACGATATCGGAGGGATAAATACTCTTTTGAAAATTTGTTCTCATGTTCATAAGTGTAGAAAGGAGGAAGAACAACACATTTGTTATTGCCGTTTTTTACAGCACACAGAATGATCCGTTTTGCAGGGGAGTGCTTTTTTGTAAGGACAAATCTGATAAATTTTTGGGAGAATGAATAACGCTCCATGGCTGAAATCAGGTCTGAGAATCTTTGTGCCGGGAAAATAATATAGAGTTTTCCTTTTTCTTTAAGCAGTCTGCTTGAGTGCTTGAAAAGTATATCAATATCAAGCGTGATCTCATGGCGTGCGATCGCTTTTTGTGAATCATGGTTCAGCCTGCCGGATCCTCTTTTTTTATAGGGAGGGTTTGAAACAATTATATCTGCCTTACCATTTATGTCAGAAATGTCTATATTTTTAATATCATCATGAATTATATTGATACTTTTTTCAAGTTTATAGGTGTTAATATTTTTTTGGGCGCACATATATAACTCTTTCTGTATTTCAATGCCTGTGATTTTTAGAAAAGGGGATTTTGATGATAGAATCATCGGTATAACCCCGCAGCCGCATCCTATATCAATTATTTTCTGGTGTTCTCTTACCTTGACATTAGCAGCAAGTATGAGAGGGTCAATGGCGAAACGGTACCCTCTCTCTGGCTGGGATATTTTAATGCTGGATGTTGATGGATTGTCAGCTGAGAATTTTTCCAATTTTAAATCTCAGCTGCTTAACCGCTTTTTTATCAAGTTGTCTGTTTATATTTTCTAACATCTCTTTTTCAAGGAATTTTAGTTGGTGGACCCAGGACGAACATGAAACATTGACAAAAAGCACGCCATTTTTAAAAGAGTCGGGTTTTGCATTCGTGGCAATGGCTTTTCCAACTGCTGTTTCCCATACATCCCAGACTTTTGTCATTTGAGTATCATCAGCCGGCCTGTAACTGCTGAGGGCAGAGTTTAATATATCACTGATATGAATCAGTTTGCTGTTTTTATTTTTTTTATTCAAATTAAATCATCCAGAATCAAGAGTTTTTTCCATGTTTTTTATACCATATTAACAAATTGTGATATAGGCAAGATTTTATTTTTTAAATAAATATTGCCTTTTGGGGTTGATAAAGATATTGTAATAGTTAACTTTGATGAACCTGTAAAAAATCCGATGTTGGCAATTTTTTGGTCGTAATATACTGAAATTATATATAGCGA
>CAYZCC010000216.1:0-3457 GCA_964476805.1 uncultured Desulfobacula sp. | reverse complement strand
ATGCCCGGGTTCAGAGAACCCACTCCTGTTGTTTTCTCTTCCATGTATCCTGTGTCTTCAGATGATTATGAAGAGTTGACCAGTGCACTTGAGAAGCTCAAACTCAATGATGCTGCCCTGGTATATGAAAAAGACAGTTCAGCGGCTTTGGGATTTGGTTACAGGTGTGGCTTTTTAGGCCTTTTACATCTTGAGGTTGTCCAGGAACGTCTTGAAAGAGAGTACAGTGTATCCCTGATTCTGACTTCTCCTTCGGTTATGTATGAGATCACTTATATGGACGGCACGGTCAAAATTATTGATAATCCGGTCCAGTATCCAGATTCTGCAGAGATTTCAAAGGTGAGAGAACCTTTTATCGAGGCTTCAATCATTGTACCGGACAAATATATGGGCAATGTGATGACCGTCTGCCATGAATTTCGCGGTGTCAGTAAAAATTATCAATATTTGACAAATAACCGCATGGAGATGAAATTTGAACTTCCTCTGGCAGATGTAGTATATGAGTTTTATGACATGCTCAAAAGTGTCACTCAGGGCTATGGATCATTTGATTATGAGATTGCCGGCTACCAGGAGACCCATCTTGCAAAACTGGATTTCCTCATTAACGGGGAAAGAGTTGATGCCTTATCCCAGCTGATCCACCGGGATAGAGCGGAAGCAAGAGCCAGGGCAGCGTGTAAAAAATTAAGAGAAGAGATTCCAAGGCAGCAGTTTAAAATCCCGATCCAGGGAGCTATCGGCGGTAAGATTATTGCAAGGGAGACCATCTCAGCTTTTAGAAAAGATGTAACGGCTAAATGTTATGGCGGTGATATCTCAAGAAAAAGAAAGCTTCTTGAAAAACAGAAAAAAGGAAAAAAGAGGATGAAAATGGTTGGTTCTGTTGAGATCCCCCAATCTGCTTTTCTCTCTGTATTAAAAACAGATTAAAACAGTTTGATTTAAGTTATCAGTTATCAGTTATCAGTTACTGAAAATTGATTATCAGTTGCTGAAAATTGATCGCTCGACTCCCTCTCCAGTCTATAACGAAGTGTGGCACGGCTTAAAAGTTCTTTGATTGAATGACTTGAAAACAATGTCATCGAAACATATGACAGACTGATTAACCGATAAAATCAAATATTAAACTTTTAATATCAAACCAATCAATCTGAACGGGTTCTGAAAAGTTTCTTTAAACAAATAACCCGTTTGATGCTGAAAATGTATTGACAATTATTTTTGTGTGTGTTTAATGGTAATCTAAACAGTGTATATGAATGTTGGAGGGACCATGGCAGGGAAGGGAAGATGAAAGATACACCTATTGACCTAAAAAAAAAGCTTGCTGATGATCGCGCCTCACGAATTATCAAATCAGCCTTTGACAGGATCGAACATAAATTGTCAAGTATCAGAGAACCCAGTGAGAGTTTTAAAAAAGTAATAAAACTTCTAAAAACTGACGATAAAGATAAAATTTTCGAAAAAGCCCTTGAAAAATATTATAATAAAGAGGAATTAAAGCCCTATCAGGCTGAACTTATAAAACTTCAGCAACATTTTGAAAAAACCGGTCGAAAAATGATCATCCTCTGTGACGGTCGGGACGCATCAGGCAAAGGGGGTACCATTCGTCGTATTACCCGCTATATGAACGAGAAACACTACCGCATCGTGGCTCTTGGTAAACCTTCAAAACATGAGCGGACCCAACTTCATATCAAAAGGTATGTTGAACATTTTCCAAGAGCCGGAGAGATCGTTCTTTTTGACCGCAGCTGGTATAACAGGGCTATGGTGGAACCAATCATGGGGTTTTGCACTCAGAAACAATACAAGTGGTTTATGAAAAAAATTCCCAGTTACGAATGTAATTTTGCCGGTGACGGGGAAACCATTTTGCTTAAACTCTATTTTTCTGTTTCAAAAGATGAACAGGCCTATCGCTTCTCACGCCGGCGGAATGATCCTCTGCGACAGTGGAAACTTAGTGAAGTGGATCTGCAGGCCCAGGATCTCTGGGATGAATTTACTGAAAAAAAATACACAATGCTGAAACAAACACACACTCCCCAAACCCCATTTTATATTATAAAATCAGATGATAAACATCTGGCTAGATTAAATACGATGCGCCTCATTCTAAGTACGGCCAAGTACAATAGACGGAGTAGAAAACTCAAGTTCAAGCCTGATCCAAAAATTGTAATACCGGGGAACAAGGAACTAAAGATAATGCAAAAACAACGAAAGAAATTTGGCAGATTTCTTTCATGATATTTAGATGAACCCATCCGGATATATGTTTTGCTTTATTTTTTATTAAAAAAATTAAAAAAGGAGCGTATGCAATGGCTGAAGAAAACGACAGAGGGAAAGAACAGAAAAATTCAAAAGACTTAACTGCAGAATTTGAGGATAAAATTGAGAAAGACGTAAATAACAACAGTAAGAAAAAAAAGGAAAATGGAAAGGGAAAAAAGAAAAAACTGAAGATGAAATTGACCGAACATACCAGTCTTAAAAATTTAGATAAGAAAAAAACAAAAAAGCGCCAGCCTGTCTGGGTAAAAAAATTCCATATTGAATATGAAAAGGAACTTAACAAACTCCAGATTGAACTTTTAAAATGGCAAAAACATGTCATTGAAAAAGGTCAACGTGTTTTAATGGTATTTGAAGGTCGTGATGCTGCCGGCAAAGGGGGTACCATTAAAAGGGTCATTGAACATCTGAATCCAAGGGGTGCCAGAGTGGTCGCACTCACAAAGCCCAATGACAGGGAAAAAACCCAGTGGTATTTTCAAAGGTATATCCAACACCTTCCGTCTGGCGGAGAAATAGTCCTGTTTGACCGTAGCTGGTACAACCGCGCCATGGTTGAACCCACAATGAATTTTTGTACTGATGAAGAAAATAAACGATTTTTAAAAGATACGCCAATGCTTGAATCCATGCTGGTTAAAAACGGAATTATTCTATTCAAATTCTTTTTTTCTGTTTCAAAGGAAGAGCAGCTGCGCCGGTTTGAATCAAGAGAGACTGATCCATTGAAACAGTATAAAATTTCACCAGTGGACAGAGAGGCTCAGGAAAGATGGGATGATTATACAGTAAGAAAATTCCAGATGCTCAATGAGACCAATCGAACAGTTTCTCCCTGGACGGTTATTCGGTCTGATGTCAAAAAAACAGCAAGACTCAATTGTATAAAGCATATACTGTTAAATGTCGACTATAAAGATAAGATTCCTCAAGAGGAACTCAAGACCAATCCGGAAATCATTGTATCCGGTATTGATGAAATCAGGTTCATGGAAGATAATTTGCTGACAGGTGTGGAATTACCGGGATAAATATATAGTATCATTCAACGATTCCACGTCAATGGTTGCAATTAAAGTCAATGGTTGCAATTAACGTCAATGGGTGCAATTAAGGTTCTGTAAATTAAATTGTGTAT
>CAYZCC010000215.1:2948-3486 GCA_964476805.1 uncultured Desulfobacula sp. | reverse complement strand
AAAAAACCTACAGTCCACAGGTGCCTGGATCACAAACCTGGGCTTGTCTTTTCCAATCCTTAGATCGTCAAGATAATATTTTCTTACTTTTTTACCTGCGACAATAAACCCATCTGTAAATCTATGGGCAAATACTTTAAAAAAAAGACGTACAAAATTTGGCATTTGCGTATCATTCAAATGCCAAATGACCTTAGAAGCAGCAAGACGACCTGCTATAATCCCCTTAAACTGCAGATTGCCCCCGCTTACATGAACAACATCAAACTTATGTTTTCGAAACAGACAGAACAGAAGCCAAATTTCATAGATTAAAAACATCAGGTACTTAACCAATTGTTTTTTAAACTTTGTAGGGCGATTAAAGGGGAGTTGAATAAATTTTACGTGATATTTTTCAAGCCGTTCTTGAAATTCACGGCTATTTAAAAAAGGTAAAATTACCGTTGTTTCTACCCCACGGGTTTTTAATTTTTTTGCAACTTCAGCTATTCTGATTTGAGGCCCTGCCAACCGGCCGTCTTCAATCACATTTGCA
>CAYZCC010000215.1:2651-2938 GCA_964476805.1 uncultured Desulfobacula sp. | reverse complement strand
CAAACAGTTCTTTAGTCTCCCGGTCAAAATGATTTTTCCAGTCCCCAATAATTCCTTTTCTCATAAAACTTTTGATATTCTCTTCCCCTGCACTTCTTTTTGATTGTTTTTCAAAAGAATAGCTGTCTATAATTTTCTGCGCTTTGGAATCAGACAATTTTAAACCAGACAGTTCCAGTATAACTCTTTTCAACTCAACAACAGGATTTTGCCTTAGATCCTCATATTTCACAAAAACTGTATTCTTTCGACCATACCACTTATTAACATACTCACTCCAGGAGAAC
>CAYZCC010000215.1:1563-2641 GCA_964476805.1 uncultured Desulfobacula sp. | reverse complement strand
ATAAATGGAACAAGATTAGAATAGATATCTGTATAATCATTAAATTTTAAATCATTTCGCACAATATCTACTATATATTTATTGTTTCGCTCATTTTGAAACAGATAATGATAATATTGAGAAATAAGCAAATCTCTGCCATCTCTCCAAATGACAACAACATGTTTTATATTCCATGGATTTAAATAGTGCCCGTGCATGAGTGAGGATTTGAATACGGGCAGTTTGTTTCTCGGAAAAGGAATCTGAAAAATATCAGAAAGCATCTGAGCCAGCCAGGTGCCTCCGGATTTAGGGTATTCATTCACAATATAGGTTTTAAATATTGGATCTGTAAACCCATGAACAATGCCCCACCTTAAAAAAGCGTTCAATTTCAACCAAATCCATGTGTCTTGCTGATGCACCTGAAAAAACATTATTCAGCTAAAAATTGACCATCAAAAAATCAGATGAATTCAAATATATTACGATCAATGGACTCCCAAGAAAACTTGACAACATTTTTTTTTGCATTTACAGCCATTTTTTTACGCAACCCTTCTGATTCATATAATTTGACAATACAATCTGCCATATCATCATACCTTCCCGGCTTAAACAGCATGCTGTCAATCCCATGGGTTAGAATTCTGTTTACTCCCGGAAGGCTACTGGCCACTATCGGTTTTTCCATAATCATATAATCAAAAATCTTCACCGGATAAGTCACTGCAATATCAAGCCTATCCGGATACGGACAGATACAGATATCTGACTCATTAATACCATTTATAACATTTCTATACGACTGTCTTCCTCTGAAATCCAGTATCAGTTTCCCCCCAAATTCATTCAATTCTTTTTCCAGCCACCAATACCCTCCAGGTTCTTCCCTACCGATTATTATCAATTTTAATAATTGAGGGACCTTTTTTAAAACAATATCCATACAGGCCTTCAGGCCTTCAAGCCGAATCCTGTCAACCGTGCCGCAATAAAAAATTACAAAACAACCATGCACCATCCTTTTTTCCAATAGGCAAGATTTAAAATCATATTTTAAATTTATCCCATTTGTGATGCTTAAAATTTTATT
>CAYZCC010000215.1:653-1553 GCA_964476805.1 uncultured Desulfobacula sp. | reverse complement strand
AGCCTTTTCCGGATCATCCCATAAATCCAGAATCCATTTCATCTTTAAAAACAATAGCGCAAAAAAAGCGAGAAGAATTGTCCGGGGTTCATATGTAGAGTAAATACAGTTAATATTTTCCTCTTTCTTTATCTGCCGGATTTTCCAAAAAATCCAGAAAAAAGACAAACATTTAAATAACCGCCTTTTAAATGGAAAGATAAGAACCGCTTTTGCATGTTCACTTGCTTTTGCACTGACCGATTCATGAGCAATGATGTATAAACAATAATTCTCGCATAAAAACCGGGTCCTGTTATACTGAACTCGGTTTTCATCAGAGGAGATGTGGTGGCATAGAAAAATCTTTTTTTTACCATCTTTCATTACTACCATAATTTAAAATCCATACCTGACACAGCCTCAAGTTTTCTAATATCATTAAAATACAGTTCTTTCAGATATTCATGTGTAGTTCCTTTCATGGGTGGATAAGTTCTACGGCCTGCCATAAGATTGGCCTTTGCAATCGCCCGGAACAGAACATTGCCTCCAAACACACGTCTTGCTGTAAACTGAACTAGTCTGGACCCGGGCAAAACAGATTTGTTTTTAATTTCACTTGTATTTTTCTGCCTTTTAATACGTTTTACCGCCAAAAATTCATAAATTTCATTCAAAACCTTCTGTGTGTTTTTTTTAAGTTCTTCAAACCTGACAATTAGAATCTGTTCATTTGCAAACAGATTAAAAAACCTTTCAATCTGATCCGCATAAAACCCTTTACGCATATATGAATATGTAAAATCATGATATCTGCTCTTTTTTATTCTTTTTTTCTCTTTTTTTAGAGCGGTTTCAAAACTATAAAATTCCTTACCGCCATGAACCTGATGCCAGTAATTTGAATATGCCCTGTTC
>CAYZCC010000215.1:0-643 GCA_964476805.1 uncultured Desulfobacula sp. | reverse complement strand
TCATACATATAAAAAGGTGTACATTCTCCTGTAATTTTTTCACCATTCCAGTCCGAAAACTGTTTTTCGTACCAATCCAGCCCTTTTGCAAAATTATCTTTATTTTCAAAGTAATGTATTTCTTTAGTCCGGGGAATGAAAATATCAGGATGCTCAGAAAGGTAATAACAGAGAGAAGAGGTGCCTGATTTTTCAGCTCCTACTATGATAAAATCAGGAAGCATGTATTAAGAAGCAGTTTTATTCAAGCATAATTTGTATACTTTTCCCCCTTCAACAGAAAAAGGTATACTTACTATTACAAAAAAAAGAGGCATAAAAGAATGATGAGTAAAAACTGTATTCCACTGCATATCAAGAAATGTTATAAAAATTGTTATTAAAGAAGCCCCCACAATAGTATCTGAAAATTTTTTCGGAGGTATATGCACTCTTTTTACAAACAGTATACATAGATACAAAAACAATATACAAAAGAGCAAGAATCCAGGAAAGCCTGATTCAGCGCCAATCTTTAATGGAATATTATGACAGTCAGGGAATTTACCCCTGTATTTATATGGATAGCTGCCTCTGACTTCTGCTCCAAAATTACCCTGTCCAACACCCAGCACAGGATTGGATTTCATAATATTATATGCCA
>CAYZCC010000214.1:0-3565 GCA_964476805.1 uncultured Desulfobacula sp. | reverse complement strand
GAAAAAGGGCAGCATACATTTGACTGAATGCCGCCCCCATGTCTCCGTCACCAACCATGGTACCCCCGGCAGGAATCGAACCTGCGCTCAAGGATTAGGAATCCTATGCTCTATCCACTGAGCTACGGGGGCACAAGGGTTCTAAATGTTGGACATGATTATCATAATCAAGGCTTTTAAGCAATAGTTGAAAAGCCTTTTGCCGCCCAGATTATTTTTTTAGCCTTATTGACACAAAGTGCTTCCATTTGGTAAAGTTTTCAAAAATTCGATAAATTTTCTTTAAACAGCAACCTGTAAAAAAGGTGTATTATGAATAGTGACCAGTGGAATCCAGGAACCCTTCTTGAAACATCCGGATATTATTGGAAAACCTGTACGCTTCATGCCGGTGTAACCCTTGATGTTTTTACTGTAATCGGCCAAAAATCCTTGTCAGCAGATGAAGTTTGCCAAAAAATAGGCGCAGATCCAAAAGGAGTGTCTGTGCTTTTAAATGCCCTTTCAGCTATGGGCCTGATTAAAAAAACAGGTGATCTCTACGCCAACTCCTCTTCAGCTTTAACCTTTCTTTGCAAAGACTCTTCAAAATATATCGGTTTTATGATCATGCACCATCATCATCTTGTGGGATCATGGTCAAAGATAGATAAAGCAGTATTAAGCGGTAAACCTGTCAGGAGCGGATCAGCACAGTCCGACGAAAAAAAACGGGAAAGTTTTCTTATGGGCATGTTTAACATTGGCATGGTAATTGCCCCAGATCTTTCAAAAAAGCTTGATCTTAAAGGGTGTACCAATCTTCTTGATTTTGGGGGAGGGCCTGGAACTTTTGCCATACATTTTTGTCTGAATCATCCTGAGTTAAAGGCAAAAATATATGATCTCGCAACAACACGCCCTTTTGCTGAAAAAATTATCAATCAATTTAATATATCTAAGAGAGTTGAATTCCTTGAGGGGGACTATATTGAAGAAGATTTTAATTTTAAAAATGAATTTGATGCCGCCTGGTTATCCCATATTATCCATGGTGAAGGTCCTGAAAATGCTGAAATGATTATCAGTAAAGCAGCATCAGGCCTGAAACCCAACGGCAGAATCTTTATCCATGAATTTATCATGGACAACACCATGGATGGACCGCTGTTCCCTGCCCTTTTTTCCATCAACATGTTTATTGGGACTGACAAAGGCCAATCATACACTGAAGCTCAGATCTTCAATATGCTGAGCAACCAGGGAATAAAAAATGTTCAACGGTTGGATTTTAAAGGCCCCAATGAATCAGGGATTATCTATGGAATAAAAGAATAGAAAGATCTTGACCTGAGTGGGTGCCTTACTCCAGAGTTTCTGTCATAAAAAACAGGAAAATGAAGAGAGGGTATAGAGAGGGTATTGGGTTTCGGGCATTGCCCGCTTTAGAATCTATTCAACAATTAATTCCTGGCCTGGGAATATTGTGCTTTGTTTACTTAAGTGGTTTAAGGCAAGAAATCTGTTTAAATTCATATTATGTCTTTTTGCAATTAAGAATGGGCTGTCACCTGACCGGACTCTGTAAGTTGATCCGCCGTTTTTTGCAATTTTTACCTGTTCACTGGAAGTGATATAGAGTCTTTGCCCAATACTTAACGTGGTGGTGTTAAGTTTGTTTGTATTCATTATGTTTTTTGTGGTCGTGCCGTATTTTCTGGCAATGTTCCAAAGGCTGTCACCACGTCTTACTTTGTATTTTACAGTCTTTCCAGGTTCTATACGATGTGTGGCCACTCGTCTCTTGTTTATATTACTATTCCAGCTGGGAATTTTTAAAATTTTGCCGGCAATTATTGTGTGCCTTCTATTAATATGGTTGGCATTGGATATGGCTCTGATGGAACTGCCGTATTTTCTGGCAATGCCTGACAACGTATCTCCTCTTTTTACACGGTGATAGACATACATTGGGGGAGGGGAGTATGTTGTTTTGATTTTATCAATTTTTGCAAGGAAGAGTTGCGCTTTCTCTTCAGGTATCTTTAATTGATAGGTTTCAGCAGGAAGAAGGGCATATCTGAGTTCAGGGTTTAAGTCTTCCAGTATTTTTGCGCTCACATTAATCTCTTTTGCAATATCTTTCAGCCTCACCTGCTTTTTTATTTCACATGTTTGATATTTTATTGGAGACAATGAGTGGTCTGTTTTTATATTGTATTTTTCCAGATTATTGATGATATGAAGTGTTGCCAGAAATCTTGGAACATATCTTGAAGTCTCCCTTGGCAGGCTTTGGAAAAGATCCCAGAAGTTGTCCAGATAATTTATTTTTTGTCTTCTGATTATTTTTAACACTCTGTATTCACCACAATTGTATGCTGCAAGGGCTGTTGTCCAGTCCCCAAAAAGCTTATGAAGTTCTTTTAGATAGGCAATCGCTGCCCGGGTTGCTTTTTCAGGGTCAAGACGTTCATCAATATAATAATTGCGGCTTAATCCGAATTTGTATCCGGTCGATGGGATAAACTGCCACAAACCAAGAGCTCTTGCCCGGGAGAGTGCTCTGATTTTAAATCCGCTTTCGATTAAAGGCAGCCAGGAAATTTCTTCAGGAAGACCTGCTTTTTTTAATTCAGCTACAATAAATGGTCTGTATTTTTGAGAGCGTTCAAGGGATTGTACAAATGATTTCCTCTCAGGCCCGGTAAGTCTTTGTATCTCATTTTTTACATATTTATTTAAAATGACGGGTATTTCATTGTGATGTCCGTTTGCAACTATCTGGCGGGATGCATATATTTCAAGGATTCGTTTTGATATAAGGAATCGTAAGTCTTCTTTCTGCTGATTGAAATCAGGGAAAATTTCTGAATCAATCTCTAATATGGAGTAGTAAGCAGAATCAAGATTGTTCAGAGCTTCCTGTAATTTGCCTTTTTCCCACATCTGCTGGGCATAATTACATAGTTCCAGCGCCTGATCAATTTTTTCCTGGGCGGTATCATCTGATTTGATATCACTTGATTTGATATCACTGTTTTCAGATGACTCTTCCCTATTTTCAGATACATCTTTACTCTCTGAGATTGGGGTTTCATCTGCAGTTTGAACCTCATGCAATAAGCCGGTCTCTTCCGGCTCATTATTTTTTTGGGTCGTATCAACAGAAGTAACAGGTTCGATTGTATATGAGTTGGAGGAAGTGTTTTGATATGTCTGCTGACACCCTGCTGTGATCCAGACAAATATTAATAATACGGCTAACTGATATATAGACATTTTTTCCCTTAAATATTTTCTATTAATATTTTAATGCTTTATTTATAAAACTATGAAAGGGTTGTCAAGTGTATATATTGAAGTTTTTCATCTATTAAAAACCATCCGTGATTTCACAGTCAATTAGATTTTGTTTGCTTTTTTAAATATTTTCTATATATAATGAAAAGTTATTAATTATGTGATGGTTTAAATGAGTTAAAGATTGTTGTTTTATGTGCAATCGGGTCTTATTTGGCGTAATAAAGAATAATTCAGAGGAATCAACGTTATCTGAAGCTTGAGCACTCTTATTTAAACTTCT
>CAYZCC010000213.1:0-3566 GCA_964476805.1 uncultured Desulfobacula sp. | reverse complement strand
GTCAAGAACCACTGTTGGGGAATGTTGGGAACAAATAATTTGTCACTAACACAATTTAATTATTTTATGGCACTGCTTTTACTGTTTTGACCCTTTTTAAATCATAATGCTTTAAAATAATTGAATTATTTTTTATAGAAATCTGGAAATCTGCCTTATGCCTAAATGGCTTCCAGCAGAGAAGTGATGAGGATCAGCAGTGTCAGGATCAAAGCCATTGGGTTTTTCATGTAAGATTGAATGAATCTGTTAAGAGGAAAAAAAATAATTCCTGAAACAACTCCGCTGAAAAATCCCAGGATATGAGCCCACACATCTGTGTTTTCTCCCTGGCTGAAAAGGGTGACAAGTATTGCACCTGCAATTAAAGGCATGAGGTTATTCAGGGAGACAGGTCTTGAATTCTCTGTCATCTCGAAGGCTGCAAGAAGACCTGCAGCTCCCATGACTGCTGTGGATGCCCCGATTGAAAGATGGGCAGTCTGGTAAAGATGGGCATTGAGAAGATTGCCTGTGGTGCCTGTCACCAGCAGCATCAATGACCCCGTTCCATATCCTGAAATAGAAATAAGAGGTGCTGCAAAAATGAGCAGACCTGCAAGATTCCCCGCAAGGTGCTGGACATCAGCGTGTAGAAAAAGCGCTGTAATGGCTCTGTATGTCTCCCCTTGAAGTATGTAAAGGGATGATGCGCCAAATTTCAATATCAAAGCTTCATGAATGTTGTAATAAACAGACACTAAATGTATAAACAGAAGAAGTCCCATAATGGAAAAAGCGGTATATGATTTAAATGATGATATGGGAAAAGCCTGCACCTGCTGTTTGAGTCTGAAAAATCTGTTCTCTTTTTGATAGGCCTCAATCATTAAGAAAGCCTTTTTCTCATCACGGCTGTTGATTAGAATATCAAACAGACTGCCCTGCCGTTCTATCTGTGTTTCAATGTACTGGCTTGTTAAAATGAGAACGATCAGGTCTGCCTTTTTTTCAGGGAGTCTGGTAAATATTTTTTTTAATTCTATGGTCATGCTTGAATAGTCTTGACCTTTTATTACAATGGTTTTATTAAATTTTTAAATTTAATATATCAGCCGCTTTTTTAATATAATATATATGAATAGCAGGAGAAAATAAATATGCAGATAATCAGATTTAAAAGTGATGATGATAAAATCTATACCGGGTGTGATTTTGATAACAACACGGCATCTGTGATTGAGGGCGATATTTATGGTGATTTTTTCAACACCGGCAAAAGAAGAGAGGTTAAAAAAATATTACCCCCGATTCTGCCAAGTGTCATCTACTGCATCGGTTTAAACTATAAACTTCATGCAGAAGAGACAGGGCTTGAATTGCCGGAATATCCGGTTGTATTTATGAAAAACCTGGGTGCAGTTGCTGGACATCTCGATGATATTATTATTCCTTCTTCCTGTGCAAAGGTTCCTGAAGTGGATTTTGAGGCTGAGCTTGCCGTGGTCATAAAAAAGCGTGCAAAAAATGTTCTGCCTGAAAATGCCCTGGATTGTGTTCTGGGATACACCTGTGCCAATGATATCTCTGCAAGAAGATGGCAGAAACATGGCGGCGGCAGTCAATGGATAAAGGGTAAGAGTTTTGATACCTTCTGCCCCTTTGGACCGTGGATTGTGACAAAAGATGAAAATCGTGATCCTGATAATCTTGATCTTGAATGTGTTCTCAATGGCAGAACCATGCAGAAAAGCAATACTGGCGATATGATCTTTTCAGTGGCTCAAATTATCTCGTATCTCTCTGAGTCTGCCACCCTTGTCCCTGGAACAATTATTTTAACAGGCACGCCAAGCGGAGTCGGGTTTACAAGAAAACCCCCTGTTTTTCTCGCTCCCGGTGATATCCTTGAAACAAAAATTGAAAGAATTGGTGTGCTTAAAAACCAGGTAATTGCTGAGAAACAATAAATAGAGCTGCTGATTAAAAAAATAAGTGAAGGCGCTTTTTTATATGCTCTCCTTCACTCAGATTCTATATCAATAGTTTAATTTCTGTAATAGCAGCCACCGCCACCGTGGTGGTAGCCCATTCCATGGCTATGGGAACCTCTTAGTCCGCCTTTGCCCGACCCTCTGTCGTATCCCTGACCAAAAACCCCTGGACATCTGCCGAGTTCAGGAGCTATTTTTTTGGCAGCCAGACGAAAATCGATCCCTCTCTCTCTTATCTGTCTTTGCAGATCAGTGATCTCATCGGAGAGTCTTCTGAGTTTTTCCCTGTCTGGATCAGATGTTTCCATGAGCATTCTCATCTCCTGCTGTTTTTCAAATTTTGCAGAACGATGTTCATAAGTTTCATCAATAAACTGCTGGCGAAGCGCAGTGAGTTTATCCCTCTGATCTTTGGAGAGATCACTTATTCTGCACTCTCTTCCACCATACCCAGAAGACTCCTGATTGAAGCCTGTATCCATCATTTTTTTGCCTTCTCCCCGCGCAAAAATGCTTTCTGCTGCAAAAACAACAAGAAAAATTGAGCTGAGAATAATTACTGTCTTTTTCATAATAACCTCCAAATTTAACTTCTGTTGTATCAAATTCTTGGTTAGTCACTTTGACCATCCTGCAGATGATATAGAGCAAAGGGTGTTCCATTAAAGAAATATTTTTTTTAACACATTGAAATAACAGCATATATAAAATTTTGATCGGTTAAAGTAGTAAGCGGATGTCTTGAAAGCGTTTACTTTTTACCCGGGTTGTGGTATCCACTTGGGTATTAAGTATACATTGCCGATGCTGTATAAAATTCCTGTTCATATATAAACAGCTGTTTATACAGTATTGGTATTTTTTTTGCTTTATCTCTAAATACCAGACTCTGTTTTAGTGCCTTACTTCACAGTTTCTGTCATAAAAAACAAGAAAAGGAAGAGAAGGTATTGGGTTGCGGGCATTGACCGCTTTAGATGAAGTAAAATAGAGTGAAAACAGCGAAATCAGATAGGAAGCGACAAAGGAGTCATTGCAAGTATGGCCGCTGTTAAAAAGAGAGGATTCCCTTTAATATCCCCCCTGTTATTTGCCGGGATTTTACTGATTCTTTTGCCGATTTTTACTTTCATGACCATGGAGAGGCTTAAAAAACAGAAAGAGTTTTTTACTCAACGGCTGACAGGCAGGGGTATCTCTTTGATAAGAACATTTGAAGCCGGCGCCAGAACCGGATTTTTAACCATAGGATGGGGCGCCAGAAGAATCCAGAACATGCTTTTTGAAACCTCGCTGCAGCCTGGAATTGTTTATATAATGATTACATCAAAAGAGGGCAGGATAGTGGCGCACTCGGATACCTCCAGAGTGGGGGAGATTTTTCATAACATGCCCGCAATTTCCAACACAGATAAAGATATCTCCCTGTTTAATCACAGAACAAGGCCGCTGAAAGATCAAACCCAGGTTTTTGAAGTATTCAAGCGATTTACACCTGTTCGTTCGAATTCCAAGGGCGGGCGGCATATGCATATGCGCGCAATGATGCTGCAAAGGGATAAAACAGGGTCAATCCCGCATAAATCTGAGGAG
>CAYZCC010000212.1:1095-3616 GCA_964476805.1 uncultured Desulfobacula sp. | reverse complement strand
CCAATCTGCCCTGTAACCAGCAGTTCTCCCTTTCCCTTGCAGAGGGAGACTTCAATATATAGAGGTTCTCCGCCAACTTCAGTCCATGCAAGTCCTGTTACCAGCCCCACCTGGCTCTCCTCCTGATCAAGCTCTGAGATATATTGCGGCGGTCCCAGATATTTTTTAAGATTCTGTTTGGTTATAGTAAATTTTCCTTTTTGACCCTCAGCAATTTGTCTTGCTATCTTTCTGCAAATATTATCCAGATTTCTTTCAAGCCCTCTGACACCGGCTTCCTGAGTATAGTCGGCAATAATGGATTGCATGGCACCCGGGCTGACATGGATAGATCTTCTGATAAGCCCGTTATCTCGAAGTTTTCTGGGCATAAGATGTTTTTGGGCAATCTTCTTTTTCTCCTCTCTTGTATAACCTGTAATTCTTATTATTTCCATTCTATCCCGCAAGGCAGATGGAATGGTATCAGAAACATTTGCAGTTAAGATAAAAAGTACATTGGAGAGGTCAAAGGGCATATTTAAAAAATGGTCGGAAAATGCAGAATTCTGTTCTGGATCAAGTGCTTCAAGAAGAGCTGAAGATGGATCTCCCCTGAAATCATTTCCAAGCTTATCAATTTCATCCAGCATAAACACAGGATTGTTTGTATTACAATGCCTCAACCCCTGTAAAATCCTTCCGGGCATGGAGCCGATGTAGGTTCTTCTGTGCCCCCTGATCTCAGCCTCATCCCTGATACCCCCAAGGGAAAGTCTGTGAAATTTACGTTTCATGGCTTTGGCAATTGCCTGGCCAAGAGAGGTCTTCCCAACTCCGGGAGGGCCCACAAAACATATAATCTGCCCCTTTTTCTTTGGATTTAATTTTCTGACACTCAAATACTCCAGGATCCTCTCTTTCACCTTGCTCAAACCAAAATGATTCTCATCCAGAACTTTTTGTGACTTTGGTATATCAAGGTAATCCCTTGTTGATTTGCTCCATGGAAGTTCCACAATACAATCAATATAGGTACGGATTACTGAAGCTTCTGAAGAGTCAGAATGCATCTGCTCAAGACGTTTGATCTGTTTTACCGCCTCTTTTTCACAATCCTTTGGCATTTTGCATTTTTTGATCTTGGTTCTGTACTCTTTTAATTCAGCAAGTTTATCATCAGAATCACCAAGTTCTCTGTGAATAGCCTTGACCTGCTCTCTTAAAAAATAATCTCTCTGGGTTCTCGAGATTTCATCTTTAACATTTGTCTGAATTTTAGCCTGGACTGTTGAGAGATCAAGTTCTCTTGCCAGAAAATCATTCACCTTTTTCAGACGTTTTGCTGCATCGGTAATCTCAAGCAGGGCCTGGGCATCCTCAACTTTTAAATTCAGATTTGAGGCAACAAGGTCAGCGAGTTTACCCATGGATTCAATATGCGACAGCAGATCCCCCACATCTCCTGAAAAATCACCTTTAAGGGCCAGTAGTTTTTCACTGGACTCCTTAACATTGCGCATTAAAGCTTCATCTTCAATATTGAGTTCTTCCAGATCAACGTCTTTTAAAAATTCAACTTCAACTTTAAAAAACGGCCTCTTTTTAACATACTCTACAACCTTTGCTTTGGCTATTCCCTGGACAAGCGCCTTGATTCTACCATCGGGCAGTTTGATCATCTTCTGGATTCTGCCTATGGTGCCTGTTGAGTAAACATCTTTATCTGTTGGTTTTTCCACATCAGAATCTTTTTGAACTGTTAAAAATATATAACGATCGTATTCAACACTCTCTTCAACAGCTATAATGGATTTTTTTCTTCCAACAAACAGGGGTAGCAGCATATCAGTAAATACAACGATATCTCTTACCGGCATCATGGGAAGCGTTGTGGGGACATTCTCCAGATTGCTCTCTTTTTCAATTATTTCAATTAGATCATCAATATCTGCTTCAGCCATTTTTCTCCTTTATTTATACAAAAAACTGAATAAAAACTCACTTCCCAACCAAAACCTGCTGCCTTTCAGGGTATCTGGTTTTCGTATCAGACACTATTTTAATATTTTTATTTTACAATAAAGCATAATTTCTTTTTTACAATATCCTTGCATTTTTTTTTTTAACGTTTGATAAAGAGAATTTGATAAAGAGAAAATGTATAAATTTTATTTAAAGCGAAATTAATTATGGTTGATTATCTCTTGTGGCCTGAACTGACTGTTTTTTTATTTGGTTCCTGTGTTGGAAGCTTTCTGAATGTCTGTATTTATCGAATCCCTGAAAACCAATCCATTGTTTCCCCTGGTTCTTCATGTCCCAGCTGCAAAACCCCCATCCCGTTTTATCTCAATATCCCCATTTTAAGCTATCTGTTGTTAAAAGGGAAATGCAGGTTCTGCAACCAGAAAATATCTGCAAGATATCCCTTGGTCGAGGCATTAACAGGATTTTTTGCTTTACTGCTTTTCATTAAATTCGGGTTGTCTGCCCCCCTTTTATACTGGTTTGTTTTTATCTCGGTTTTGATAACTATTTC
>CAYZCC010000212.1:0-1085 GCA_964476805.1 uncultured Desulfobacula sp. | reverse complement strand
TTCATTTATTGATATGGATCATCAGATTATTCCTTATGTAATATCTCTTCCAGGAATTATAATTTTTTCATCTTCATTCTTTTTTTTACCTGAAATGACAATTAAAAAGACACTGCTTGGAATTCTTATTGGCGGAGGAAGCTTGTATACAGTGGGATTTTTATATTATCTTTTCAAAAAACACGAAGGCATGGGAGAAGGTGATATTGCGCTTCTTGCAATGATTGGCGCGGCAACCGGGATTGACGGAGTCATTTTTACAATTTTCACAGGTTCTCTGCTGGGGACTCTTTATGGAATCTTGATCATGCTTTACACAAAAAAAGCAGACACAAAATTAAGGATTCCTTTTGGAAAATTAAAAATTCCTTTTGGTCCTTTTTTATCTGCAGGTGCCGTTTTATATATCTTCTATGGAGAGGGATTGATCAACTGGTATTGTGGTAAATTCTAATCTGGATATTTGTTATAATCATCCTGAAACAGATTAAGTAGTGCCCAACCGAAAACCGCTAATTTGTCCAATTACGGCGTTGGGGAAAAATTTAAAATCAGGAATTATAAGCAACTTCTATGACCACCTTGCCTTTAGTTGTCTTAAACGGCAGCACAAAAATATGCTCTGCCTCTTCAATGTGTTCTATCTCTTCTCCATACCCGGTTTTAACCTCTTTGAACTTAACTGTTGCTTTCTTATCCATTTCAGTTAATTTTGTAGTCACATGGCCGGCAACCATATTACTTATTTCGCCAACCGCATCCGTAATCTCTTCGTCGATTTTTGTCATCTCATCGCCAAACATTGCAGAAACAATACCAAGAATGCTTTTTTCAGAAAAACTGATGGCTGCCGAACCTGTAAGGTCACCGGAAATTTCAAGCAGCCCTGAAATATCGCCCAATGCTTTTTGATCATTTTTCAAAAAAGGGGCTTCCGGCTTTACTTTTACAAATGCAGTTGTTTCCAGAATATGCAAAGTTCCTTCAACAAAGGGATTGATTAGTTCTGCTTCCATATTTTTCTCCTTTTCTGACAAATTTTACGGTTTTTATTGCATTTTGGCAACAATTTAAAAAAAAATGTG
>CAYZCC010000211.1:0-3662 GCA_964476805.1 uncultured Desulfobacula sp. | reverse complement strand
GGGTTTACGTGCATAAGAGGTGATAAGCTACAGCCCTGAGAACGCTTACGAGAATTATTAATGGCGCTCCTTTATGATGCCTTGAAAAATATCAGCACTGCAAACTGTTCTTTTGGGATTACACATCAATTTCTGGATTTTTATGCTGAGTTAACATGGTGCGGCCTGGTTGATATCGGCAGCAAAAGTGTTTCCATTGGGAAAAGCTCGCTGACGATTGAAAATGGATTGTTTCAGGACATTATTTGTGCTGCCACGGCAAGGGTCGTTGTAGTGCAGGGGCATAACATTGCCAAGCAGTCTGAGCCCTTGAGTCGAGATGCCCGAAAGCATCTGACCGGGTTTAGGGATTAAAAACAACGGGAAAGAGAGCAAAAATGAACAAGAAATATGATGCGATTATCATTGGAGTTGGTGTCATTGGCGCGCCGATTGCTTATGAACTTTCTAAAATGGGGTACAAAACCCTGGGTGTCGATAAACTCCCCGATGCGGGTGAAGGCTCGACCGCCGGTTCCTGTGCCATCATCAGAGCCCACTATTCCACGGCTGAAGGTGTGGCCATGGCCTATGAAGGATTCAAATACTGGTTGGACTGGGAAAATTATCTGGATAATGTAGATGATGAAAAGGGTCTTGCCAAATATATGAATATCGGTTCAATCCTTTTTAAAACTGCGGGTCATGACTGGAAAAAGGTGCAGGCCAATTATGATGAAGTCGGGGTTGAGTATGAAGAATGGAGCAATGACAAAATAAGAGAGATGGTCCCGGTGGTCGATCTGCACGAATTCTGGCCGGTTAGACGTCCTGAGGATCCCAAATTTTTTGATGAGCCCACTAAAGAACTCGAAGGCGGCATTTTCTGTCCTGAAGCCGGTTATGTTAATGATCCGGCACTATCTGCCCATAATATCATGAGGGCCGCCGAAGCCAAAGGCGCCGAGTTCATCTTCAATGCCGAAGTAATCGATGTCCGCAGTGAAAATGGAAAAGTTGCCGGTATTACATTGCAGGACGGCAGCCAGATTGATGCCGCGATTATAGTGAACGTCGCAGGGCCCCACTCATATAAGATCAACCAAATGGCGGAAGGTGTGTGGCAAGGCTGTAACATTAAAACCAAAGCGCTGCGCCATGAAGTCATGTACTGCCCCTCTCCTGATGAATATGACTATCTTAACAAGGGATACCACATGTCGGATGGTGATATCGGGTGTTATGTTCGTCCAGAAGTGGGCAATACTTTTCTGATCGGCAGCGAGGATCCAGATTGTGACCCCCAGGAATGGGTAGATCCGGACGATTTTTATGCGGGCCAGGGTGGTCATGGCAGAGATAATATTCTGACCGAAGAGCAGTGGCAGGCTCAGTGCTACAGGCTTGGGAAACGCATCCCTACTCTCAAGGTGCCCAATCAACCCAAAGGGGTTGTCGATCTCTATGATTGTTCCGATGACTGGATTCCAATCTATGACAAATCTGATCTGCCTGGATTTTACATGGCCATCGGTTCCAGCGGTAACCAGTATAAAAACGCTCCAGTTGTAGGCCGTATGATGGCTGAACTGATTGATGCCTGTGAAAAGGGTCTGGATCATGATAAGGAACCGTTCCAGTTCGAGTACAAATATATCAAACGGAAAATGGATGTCGGTTTTTTCTCAAGAAAAAGAGAGATTAATTATAACAGCTCTTTTTCCGTAAACGGATAGAGCTGTTCAGGTTGAATTAAGGCCATAAGCTTCGCGGCAATGGACTCTACCTATGTCGAATATTCAGGACCATGCCGCGAACTTGTCATATCCTGGCAGAAAAAAATTTTCAGGATATGATCGTTGTGCCATGCAATAAACGCAGCCGCAGCTAAAAAAGAAGACCTCTTTGAATATTTTTGTGTGCGTCAAACATGTCCCTGATTCCGCTGCCAATATCACCATTCTCAATGATCAGCGGATTGATGAAAACATCACATTTTTGCTGAATCCTTTTGATGAGCATGCCCTGACTGAAGCCGCACGAGTCCGGCAACAGTTTCCCGGTTCACAAGTCATTGCTGTTTGCCTGGGCAAGCCGGATGCTGAAAAGACTATCCGCTCCGCCATGTCGATGGGAGCAGATAGGGGAGTCCTTATAGAAACCGAAAAGGAGCATGACAGCATGATTACCGCCCGGCTGTTGAAAGCGGCAATTGATAAGCTGGGACCGGCAGATTTAATTTTTACCGGCAAAGAGTCCATTGATGCCGAGGGTATGCAGACCATGTTTCGGATCGGTGCCCTCTTTGACTATCCGGTCGCTAACAATGTGGTCCGCTTAGAAATCTTGCGAGGTAAAGTAATTGCAGATACCGAGTTCTCAGGCGGTGTCAAAAACAGTTATGAACTGACAATGCCCTGCGTGATAGGAGCCGGCCGGGGGTTGAACACACCGCAGTATCCAACCTTCAGGGAGGTAAGGCTGTCAAAAAAAAGACCGCTGGAGATCTTGCAGGCCGAGGATCTTAATGTCTGCCTGGCAGACAAAAAAATGCAGATCATGCACCTGCAACCATCTGTACAGGAGCGCAGGCCAAAAGAAATTAGAGGCGATCATACAGCCATGGCCCAAAGAGTTGTGGATATATTAAGCAATGAGGCCAAGGTGATATGAGTAGAATTGTCGGAGTTCTTGCCGAACTTGAAAATAGTAAGCTGAAATTAGCCAATGCCGGTATGATCAGGCTGGCACTGGAGAATAATCCTGCGGAACTATATGCGATTGTGATCAATGCAAAAAACAGCTCTATTAATTTAGAGCTGGCTCAGTTCGGAGTTGAAAAAGTTATCCACATTGCACTTCCAGAAGATCAAGCCAACAATCCAGATATCATATCCAGGGCGGTTATTGATACGATAGCTCATTTTAGTTTGACTTCACTTTTCGGCCTGGCTACGTCCGCAGGCAAGGATATTTTGCCACGTATTGCCGCTTTGATGGACGCTCCCTTAGTGATGGATTGCCTGGATGTTGATTTAAAAAAAATGACTGTCAAAAAATCTCAATATTCGGGAAAAACTAGCGCTACGATCAGGGTCAGCGGTGACGTCAGCCTGTTTGGTATGCGGCCCAATGCGATAAAACCCAAAAAGAACCAGGTCGAGATCCAAAGCCTGGAACATAATCCTGGGCCTTTAGAAGAGCAGGGCTTAAGCGTGGTGAAAATTGGAGCTAGATCGCAAGAGGCAAAGATCAGCCTGGCTGAAGCCGACGTGATCGTATCCGGCGGCAGGGGAATGAAAAACAGTGACAACTTTAAGTTGCTGTCCAGGTGTGCCAAGTTGCTTAAGGGTGCCGTGGGAGCTTCAAGAGCGGCGGTTGATTCAGGCTGGGTTCCTTATGCCATGCAAATCGGCCAGACAGGAGAAAAAGTCAGCCCAAAAGTATATCTGGCCTGTGGCATATCAGGATCTATGCAACACTATGCCGGCATGAAAACTGCCGGGATGATCATCGCAATCAATACAGATGAAAATGCAGCCATAATTACAAACTGTGACTATTATGCAAGGAGCGATGTCCTTGAACTTATCCCTGAAATCATACGGCTAATAACCCGTAAGCGTTCACAGGGCACCGAATCTGCTGCGTTGCCGAGCCTTTGAGGTACCAAAGTACATCTG
>CAYZCC010000210.1:0-3670 GCA_964476805.1 uncultured Desulfobacula sp. | reverse complement strand
TCTATTATCAACAGTGAAAACCCGCCGGCTGACTGGAGCAGTTATATTCTGCACAACCCGAAATATGATAATAAAGAGCTATTTTACTATTACAAGGTGTGGACAATAAAGGTGAAACTCAATATGGAAGATATAAACAGCTCATACCCTATTTTTACTGCCAGTAACGAGAAAACAGTCGTAATAAATATGCGATACGGCCAATCCAAACCTGTCGTTCAGTTTCCTTTTTATAAAAACGAAAACGGAGATCTGATCACCGGTCTGTTTTTCCCTGTAAACGAGAGACCTCTGGCAGCAGATTTAAACAATGACAATAAAATAAATCATGAAGATGTCATCGTTGCCCGAAAACGTTTATAAAAGGGCATATTGATATGGAAAGATTTCTAATTATTGCTGTTTCAGCTGTTATCGGAACCATTTTTTTTCTATGGTTTTCTAACGCTGTCAAAAAGAAATCCATGCAGGGTTTTATCATGTCTCATCAGTGGCTTTTACACCCAAATACAATCTGCTACTGGCGGACAGGTATGGCTTTTTTCGGATTGATCCTCTATTTTTATGCCAACTATCAATCCATTGCCATATTTATTTTTACCTTTGCTGCAATCCTTGATGGTGCAGATGGTGTTGTAGCCAGAGGATGTAACCTTGGATCCACCTGGGGAGAGTGGCTGGATCCGATGTGTGATAAATTAACTTATCTGCCGCCATTGATCGGGTTTGCCTATTCAGGAATTATATCAATAGAGATGGTATGGACCCTTACCGCCATTGAATTTTCGGGTCAGTTTCTTGCCAGGCATGTTCTGGCCAGGATTAAATTCTCAGGAGCTGCCAATAATTTTGGGAAAATAAAGGCTATTATCTGTTTTGCCCTGGTTATTTTATGTGCATTAATGGATGCAAACCCGGAGATCATTAATATTACCAATGGAGTACTGACCGCCTGTATTATTCTCTCGTCCGCATCTGTTATCTTTAAATTCATACCCAACCGGCTTTATGCAGATATCCTTTCCTCTTTAAATTTCTGCTGTGGTGTGACAAGTCTGGTTTTGACCCATCATCACTACTTTTCCTGGGCCATCTGCATCATTATTGCAGGGCAGCTCTTTGACCTGTTTGACGGACGGATGGCTCTGAAACATGGTGGAACCAAATATGGCCCCTATCTGGATGATATTGCAGATTTTGTAAGTTTTGGACTGGCACCCGCCTATGTGATTGTACAGATTGGGGGTTCACTGGCATGGTTTGTGGGTGCAGGTTTTGTTGCAGGGGTTGCATTTCGTCTCGTCAGATTCATTACAGTGGATAAAAAGAAAACCGATCTGCCGGATGGCATATTTAACGGTCTTCCAAGCCCTGCTGGCGCTTTAATTGTGCTGGGTGCGTCACTGATTGCAACACCAGGCATATTATGGATATTGGCTGCTGTATCGGTTTGTTTAATGGTGACTCATATTCGATTTGCCCATTTTGGAAGAGTGCTGCTGGACAAAATACCAAAACCTCTCTTCTTTATGATCTGTGCATCAATTATAGTAACACTTTCTTTTATTTTTAAAACAAAAAATGTCCAGATGTTTGGATATCTTATTCTTGGTTCTGTTTTTGTCTATATGGTTGCAGGCAGGAAATGGGTACATAAATAAACAGCTTGTAATGTGAGTGTCTGATCCACTATTTCATTATGATATCCACATTGAGGTCTTCCGCCAGATCATCAAGTTTTTTATTGAGTTCATCCATTGCTAACTCTTCAGGCATTTTGATTTTAATGACCATGGAATAGAGGGCTGTTCCACTGTTGGGTGAAAATTTCTTCTGTGATTTCAGAGTTTCAATATTAATATCATGATCAGATAAAAGTTTACTTATTTTATAAACAATTCCAGCCTGATCTATCCCCTCAACCTCAATAGTATTAAATGAATTACCATTTTTAAAATCAGGTATATTATAATCAAGCGGTCTGATAAAGACGAAAATATTTTTTTCTCTCTCCAGCCGTTTGCAATCCTTTGACAGTTTCTCCTGGATATCATCACCCTGCCCGGATAGAAGAAGTATCAGAGTAAATTCATCTGCAAGCCTTCCCATGTTGGAATCTTCAAGGTTACACCCATTTTCAAAAATAATCCGGGCTGTCCGGGCAACAATACCTGGCCTGTCCTTACCAAATGCAGTCATGATAAATTTTTTTCCCACAAGATCTCCTCTCTTTTTTTATTGACGGTATTCACTATTCTTTGTACCTGAAACCGCCTTGTTCACATCTCTTCGACTGAAAAACTGACACTTTCCAATAATCTTGTCAAATATTTTATTGAAAAATAAATTGTAGCCAAGAAAAACAGGATAGATGAAATAATCATTCTCTTTGACTCATATTCACACCCAATCATATGACAAGCATGAACATTAGTTTTCAAATGAATATATTAAAAAATGTGTGTTCATTATTATATACATGTGAGATATGACAACACAAATATTTAATATATTTTTTGATAAACTTTTTATTATCATTAGTAAAACCAGATCCCGGCCATACGCCTTTTTGTTCATGACAGCGAACAGTTGTTTAATAAATATAATTCATTTAATGAATATTTATTTTTTTTACTTCAAATATAGGGTGATTTAATATTGACTTGCATCCGTTTGAATGCTAAGTCAATTCCAAGCTTATTCCCTTTAACCTTTGAGCGGAGAGAATTAATGTTATTACCAGAATTTGAGTTACATGAGCCTGCTTCCATTGCGGATGCGCTCAAACTTAAGAAAACTCATGGCAGGGATGCCAGACTTATGGCAGGGGGAACCGATATTCTTGTCCTGCTCAAAAAAAAGGTGATCACCACAGCGTCTATCATCAGTCTGCTGCAGATAAAAGAACTGTCACAGATAAAAGAGAGTGACAAAGAGGTGTTTATAGGGGCTTGTGCAACAATGACACAACTATCAGAATCACCCCTCATTCAGGAAAAATTCAGCGCCCTGAAATCATCGTGCGACAACCTTGGAAACCATTTAATCAGAAACCGTGCAACCATTGGCGGGAACTGCTGCCACGCAAGTCCTGCAGGAGATACGATGCCGTCTCTTATGATCTATGATGCAAAAGTTATGATTGAAAGTACCGATGGTACACGGAAAATTCCCATTAAAGATTTTTTCAAGGGTCCTGGCATAACAGATCTTGCAGCCCATGAGATCCTGACAGGGTTTAAACTGCCTATCCCCCCGGAAAACAGCGGAGCACACTATATCCAGCTTGGCAAGCGCCAATCTTCTGAAATTAATGTTGTAAATGCGGCCTCTTTTCTGGAGCATGATCCTTCTACAAAAAAAGTTATCAATGCAAGGATTGCATTGGGTTCTGTTGCGGCCACACCGGTAAGAGCCCTTAAAGCTGAAAACTTTTTAAAAGGCAAAACTGCCGATGAAGACTCTTTTTATAATGCAGGAGAGACTGCAAGAAAAGAGGACTGCACACCCATTGATGATTTCAGGGGATCTGCAGCATACCGGCAGGCAATGATTGGGGTTTTAACAAAACGCACCCTTCAGGCTGCCTTTGATCAGGCCCAATAGTGAACCAGTCAACAGGAGAAAAAGATGAAAAAAATAATCAACCTGACAATCAATGAACAGGCTT
>CAYZCC010000209.1:0-3672 GCA_964476805.1 uncultured Desulfobacula sp. | reverse complement strand
TGCTATCTTTTTTGTGAAATATGCGGGTTAATATTGCTGCCACTATGTTAAAGCAAAAGTCAAAGTAAATTTATATGATGATGGTCGTATGGCGATTCTTCATGGTCCCAGGAAACTTGCTACATATGATATTCACGGTGAATTATTAAAAACAAATAAGACACAGGCGGCATAGCCGCATCCCCCTCCCGGGAGGGGGGGATGAACGATAGAATTAAAAAAGTCTTAACCTGTAAACAAGTATTATGGTAAAAGCGGACAAATCACGTGCTACAAAAACCGGATATTTCTATTTGTCACTAACATCACTAACACAATCGCCTTTCCGGCTCATGCTTTGGATAAATCCATGATTTTTGAGTCTTTTTTTAAATTTCCTATAGAGGCTTAACCTTAGGTGTACAATCCTTGGGGAGGATCAAAAAGAAAGTTTTTAAAATTAAGCTTTGTAGAATTTTTTAATGTGTGATACCAGAAAGGGTGGTAATCTGGGAAAGGGAATTTTATTGATAAAAATTTAAGGTTATTTAAAATATTTAATATTTAATTTAAAACCGAATCTTAAAAAGGGAGAGAGAAATAATGGGGCTTAAAGAAGAGTTAGAAGAGAAAGCAGAGGAGTGTGATGCACCGGAAGAGTATATTGGAGTTGCAAAAGAGATTATAGATGGACTTTCTGACAATGAGTTTGCAGCTGAAGTTCTTGAAGAGGGATCTGACTGGGCAGAAACCTTTGAAGACTCCATTGCATATGCCAAAGCATACATGGAACTGCTCAAAGATTCAGATGCTGCAGTGGAGCAGTTAAACAATGGAAAAAACCTTTGCGGAAGTGTTGATGATTTTCTATCCCTTGCTGCAGGAGCCAATGAACTTGATCTTGGTGATACTGCAAAGGAGATTCTGGGAGCTGCCACTGCAAAATGTACAAAAATTTCTGATTTTCTTGATTTAAGTACCAGTATTTCAAAAAATCTCAAAGATGAAGAGTTGGCCAAGGCGATTGTAGATAAAGCATTTGAAAAATGTACAGAAGCTGCTGATTTTGTAGCATTTGCCAAGGCTGTTATTGACTCTTTTAATGATAAAGACAAAGCTTTGGAGGTTTATGATAAAGCCGTGGAGAAGGCTTCAAAATCAGATGATTTTGATATGCTGGCCCAGGGTGCTGCAGAGGATCTTGAAGATAAGGCGCTTGCCCGTAAAATTTATGAAAAAGCGGTTGATTCCATAGAGTCAGGAGATGAACTGCTTAAATTTGCTGAAATTGTCAAAAAGAAACTGGATGACAAGGATTTTACCTTCTCCATTTATAAAAAAGCAGAATCTGTTTACACCAAATTTGCAGAGTATCTGAAGCTTGCCAAAGCTGGATTTGAAAATACCGGTAATGCAAAATTTGCATCTGCTGTATATCAAAAAGCTGCTGCCACCAATCCAGACTGTACCCAGCTTGTGGATCTTGCCACGGCTCTTGCAGATGACCTGAAAGATATAAAGGCTGCTATTCCTGTATTAAAACAGGCAGAAGGTGCAGTAAAGAGCAATGCTGATTTTATAAAAACCGCCAAGGCGATTCAGGAAATTGGTAAAGATGATAAAGAGTGGACCAAAGCCATTACATTTCAACTGGAAAAGCGTGAAGAGTTCAAAGATCTGTATGCAGGTTTTATTACCAGAGAGGCTGAGTGCAAGACAAGCTTTCCCATGCGAATACTGGCTGGAGAAGTTGTTGAAAAAACTGGTGATACCTATTATGGAGCCAAATTATATAAACTGGCAGAGGCATTAACAATTAATTTCAGTGATTTTATCAAACTGGCCATAAATATTCACTCTGATCTAAAAGATGAAGCATGGGTTAAAGAAATTTTTACTGATCTTCTGGGAAAATGCACCACCTTAAGTTATTACGATGAGCTGACGTCTGCCATTGCAGACACCATAGAAGATAGAGAGTGGATAAAACAGATTTATCTTGATGTTGAAAAGCAAAGCAAAAATAATTCTGATCTTGTCAAGCTTGCTACCATTGCCGTTAAAAAAATGGATGACAAGGATTGGGCATCTGAGCTCTTAAACAGGGCTAAGGAAAAATGTAACAACCTTTATGATTACTGCTTTATTGCACGGGCAGCAATTACACTGATTGATGGCAACCAGATGGCAGAAGGACTTTATGATGAAGCAAAAGGGTTATGCAGGGATCAAAAGGATTACTGGTATCTGCTCAATCAGATCAAACAGCAGGACCCGGACTCTCTGCTTTTATCAACTGTGATTGATACAGCCCTGGAAAACCTGGTTTCATTTAATGACCTCTTGTTTCTTGCTGAAACAACTGTATCCCTGCTTGATGACCCGGATAAAGCTGCCAAAATTTACGGGAAGGCAGAGGAGAAGGCTCAATCAAATGGAACACTATCCATGCTCGGAACAAGTATTAAAAACAAAATGGATGATTCATGCTGGTCATCTACAGTTCTGCGCAGGATAGCCTGATATTTTAAAAAAAGTCCATAGGGCGCAGCTCTCCAGTTCAAAGGAATTCAAGAGGTTCTTGAGAGAGAAGGGACCTTTTAAATAGGCATTGATCAGTATGAATTTTCCTTATTGTAATTCAACAGCAAACAAAATTCAGCGCGATCTGTAAAACTTGTTTTTGCCTGCTGCCTTAAAGTTAAATTTCATTTTCCATAATCAAGTCTGCCAGCATCTTTTTGTAGTTGATATTGGCTTTTTGGAATCCTTTTGTTCCATATTTCATATTGGCCTCAAGAACATAAAATTTTTGTTTGTATTCAATTATATCAATACCCACATCATCCCACTCACACTTTGATGCTGTATAGCGTGCAAGATCAAGGGCTTTTTCGGGCAGCGGATCAAAACTGATTTTTCCTCCCTGGGAGATATTGGTTTTAAAATTATCAAATGCTGCAGTACGAAAATAGGCAAGCCTGATTCTATTTCCGATTATGATAATTCGCATATCCCGTTCAATTGGGAAATACTGCTGGATATAAGCCGGATATCTGCTGTTTAAATAAGATGCAAGATCTTTATTATTCTTAATAAGATATATCTCTTCTCCTCTGGCAGAACCTCTTGGTTTTTTAGCAATAAACGGGAAGTCAAAAAATTTTAAAATATCAAGCTTCTGTTTTTTACCATAAAACACCATTGTATGAGGATGGGGAATTCCAAGCATATTGAAAACTGCGGTCTGTTTTATCTTGTCCAGAGCAAATCTGTATGTATGATAACTTGGAAAGGTTGCTTTACCCATGGCATTAAAAAGATCTGCATAAAAGGCGGTTGGATAGTAGATTTTTTTTGCATTGATGATCTTTTTCTTCTCAAGTTCAGAGTAATCCTGGAAATTGGGTTTGAATCCAAGGGTTAAAATTTCAGGATACTGTTTTAATCTTGCACCCAGGGCAACGGGTCTGTTATCCATTTTATGACTCTTTTTTGACTCAGGATTTAATCACAGGCTGTTTATCAGCCTGGCAGTTCTTTACTTTTTTGTTTATAAAATGAAACTGAGCATCTCTATCAGGATTGTGTTTCCCGTCCATAATTTTTCGATTAGACTGCATACTGTATCCCATTTCCTGCAACAGAGAATATACACTTTTTTGAGATACTTTATATCCTTTGAGACGAAGC
>CAYZCC010000208.1:0-3724 GCA_964476805.1 uncultured Desulfobacula sp. | reverse complement strand
GCTTATCACCTCTTATGCACGTCAACCCCCTGAACGGGTACAATCAGCCCTGGTTAGCGCTGCAAGAAACAGGCATATCGATTCAAGAGGAACGCGGCAGGCAGGCAGGGGCTGTAAAAAAGATCGAAATCGATCTAAAAATAATCGGTTCGGTCGATCAATTTTGATATTGTGATAGAGTGATGGCGATATAGAAAACGGTTGTGACGTTTTTCTGCAAACAGGTTTGAACTTGCACTAAAAAAATTCGTAACTACTCAGCGTAATTGCAAAAAGCACAAAAAAAGCACGAACTGTAACTGCCAGCGTAAGGGCTGTTTTATGCGCATAGATGAAATCCAGGATTTCGGGCGTATCCTGCATGTCAATCTGACAACGGGCAGATGTTCCTTTACAGAATTTCCTGAGGCTGGAAAACCATATTTCGGTGGTCGGGGGTTTAATACCTGGTACCTGTATCATCATCTGCCCAGGGGAATTGATCCGCTCTCTCCTGAAAACATCTTTATCTTATCTTGTGGTTTTTTAACCGGATCATCTGCCCCCGGATCTTCCAGGCTGCACATCAATGCCTTGTCACCATTAACTGGTATATTGGGCAGTTCCAACATCGGCGGCTATGCCGGGGCCTGGCTGCGGTCCTGTAATATTGCATCCGTGATTGTCACCGGAAGCGCAGCAACACCTTCCTATCTTTTCATCTCGCAAGAGAGGGCCAGGCTGCTGGATGCCGGGTTTCTCTGGGGCCAAGACACCTATGAAACCCGCGAAATGCTCAATGTGCGTTATGGTGACAAAAAAATACAAAGTCTTCTGATCGGTCCGGCTGGTGAAACCCGGGTCAGGTTTGCCGCCATCATCAGCGGCAAAGACCATGCTGCCGGTCGCACTGGGATGGGTGCCGTGCTGGGCTCGAAAAATCTGAAGGCCATAGTTGTCGCCAAAGGGAACCACAAACATTTTACACCTGTTACGGCCACACAGAAAAATGCCATTAAGAATTACACTGCCCACATTAGAACATCTGATGAATTCCGCACATTTTCAACCTATGGTGGTTCCGGGTACCTTAAATGGGCAAATGATTTTGGCATCATGGGCAGCAAGAACTATTCAGAAATTGGAACCGAAAATATTGAGCAGATCGATGGAAAAGTTCTTAAAGGCGATATCCATCGATCCAGCGGATGCTTTCGCTGTCCGGTCCAATGCAAGGCCGACCTTAAGTTCAAGGATGCAGAAACCGGTAGGATGCTCACCCGGCCGGAATTTGAACCCATGGTTAATCTGGGACCTAAATGCGGCTTAAACAATTTAAAAGAAATCATAGGGCTCGACAATCTCTGCAACCGCCTGGGAGTGGACTCCACCTCTGCGGCCACGACTATTGCGTTTGTCATGGACCTGCATGAGAAAGGACTGTTGCCGATCAGGTTCAGCAACGATCTTGACCTCTCCTGGGGCAATGCCCGGACCATGGAAACACTGCTACGGCAGATGGTATCCGCAAAAGGACTGGGAAAAGTGTTGCGCAAAGGCGTCAGGGAAGCATCCAAAGTTTTCGGCAACCAGACCACCTCTTATGCCGCCCACGTCAAAGGGCTTGAGATGACCGCTTACCACCCGGCAACCATCATGGGGACCGCATTGGGATATGCAGTTTCAAGCCGGGGTGGAGATTATAATAATATATATGCCTCCCTTGAATACAGTATGACCAGGGAAGAAGCACTGGAAGAATTCGGCACCCAGGATGCCGTGGACATCAAAAAGCTCTCCGCAAAAGGATACCTGATTAGAAAAGCGGTTATCGTCAACGCGCTCGTAGATAGTTTAGGCCTCTGCAAAGTGCCGGTGCTCTCACTGCTCAAATCATTCAACCTCGAGTTTGAAATTCAGCTGATCAACAGTCTGTGCGGACTTGAAATAATCCAAAAAGATTTTTTCGACATCGGCATGCATATCACGACTACTGAGAAAAAATTCAACATCAAACATTCAAAAAAAACGGTGGAGGACAAACTGCCGCAGATGTTCTTTAATGGCAAGGCAGGCAGCCCTCTCTCCCTGCCTAGCTTTAATTCCATGCTAAGAGAATATTACAAAGCCATGGAGTGGGATCGCGATGGAATCCCACCGGCATAATTTATATCCAATCCATTGGGAGGAGAAACTTTGATCCAGTCTTCGAGTGTTCAATCGGCCGCAGCGGGAATGAAAATTCTCACAGATGATCAGATCTGGGAAATCCGCCAGGCAGCTTTTGATATTATTGAAAAGGTGGGATTCAAATGCGGCCATAAAGCAGTCCATAAAATGATGAAACAGGCCGGCGCCTGGATTCACGGCCATAACATCAAAATCCCCAGGTTTATCGTTCAGCATTGTCTTGAGACCGTTCCACAGGGATGGACCATTTATGACCGCGCCGGCAGACGGGCGCTTGAGGTGGAGGGAACGAAAAGCTATTACGGAACATCCACGGCATCCCCATTTACGCGAGATGCATTCAGCGGCGAAATCCGCAAGACTGTTATAAATGATATCGAGCTGGGCGCGAAGGTGGCTGACGCACTGGACGGTATCGATTTTGTCATGCCCATGGGAACTGCCCAGGATGTACCAGGTCATGCGGCTGAAGTGCATGAATTTCCAGCCATGATAGCCAACACGACTAAACCGGCCGTCTTCATCGGGTATACAGCATTGGGTTGTGAGTATGTGTATGCAATGGCTGCCCTGATTGCGGGAGGTGAAGACAAGTTAAGAGCAAAGCCCTTTATTATTGCCTATCCGGAAGCCATTGCCCCTCTATTCTTCCCGGATGAAGTGGTTGAACGCATTTTTGTGGCCGCCGACCGGTTTATGCCCCAGCTGCCAGGCTCCACAGTCCAGGCAGGCGCTACGGGTCCAGTCACCCTGGCAGGTCTGATAGCCCAGTTCACGGCTGAGTCTTTAATCCAGATAACCATTGCCCAGTTGAGAAAAACCGGCTGTCCGGTGGCCATGAGCGGCAACGTCGGCATACTGGACATGCGCACGGCCCTTTTGACCATGGGCTCGCCGGAAAACCACCTGGCCCTGGCAGCCCAGGCAGAAGTCGCCCGGTCGTTCGGCCTTCCCACCTGGGGATTGGCAGGTGCAACCGATTCAAAAGTGCTGGATGCTCAGGCCGGCATCGAAAGCGCCTTTTCTATCTTAAGCCAGGGATTGTCAGGACTCAATCTGATCCATGATGTAGGATATATGGCTACCGGCATGGCTTGTTCACTTGAACAGCTGGTGATGGGCAACGAAGTGGTCGGTATGACCAAACGGTTTGTTGAAGGCATACGGGTAACAAAGGAGACTCTGGCCAGACAGGTCATAGAAGATGTGGGGCCCGGCGGTCATTTTCTGGTCCAACAGCATACGATGGATCATTTCAAGGAAGAACTGTGGACTTCAAACTTGATGAACCGACAGACCATTGATGCCTGGAAGAGTGCAGGATGCCCCACCATGGCCGACCGGGTTCAAGAGGAAATCAGACACATTTGTGATACCCATACCCCCCAACCGCTTGCAGACAAGGTGATCTCCGAGCTTGAACGGCTGACAAGAGAAGGGGAAAAAGAGATCCTGGCAAAAATAGCAAAGGAGCGTTAATTTTCATTACTCCCCTATTACAATTAAAATATGATGTAACTACTCAGAGCACTTCATCTTCGGCCCTTCAGGCCTT
>CAYZCC010000207.1:0-3741 GCA_964476805.1 uncultured Desulfobacula sp. | reverse complement strand
GCGTGAATCCAGGCATGTACAGGTATCTGCCACTTTCTCACCAGCTTGTATTTGAATTTTCAGATGATATGCTGTCAGAAAAGATGGTGACTGCCTCTCTGGGTCAGACCTGTCCTGGCCGATCAGCAGTCACATTTATATGGACAACCATCCCCTATCGAATGGAGTGGCGATATGATCTTGCAGCACACAAGGTAATTGCCCTGGATGCAGGACACACATGCCAGAATCTCTATCTTGCCTGTGAGGCTGTAAATGCCGGCACATGTGCAATTGCAGCCTATGATCAGGAAGCGCTTGATGAACTGCTCGGCCTCGATGGTGAAGAGGAGTTTGCCATCTATCTGGCACCCGTGGGAAAAGTTAAAACAACCATCTGATTTTAATACAATATTTTCAGAGTTCAACTCGTTTTCAAGGCCCTGTTCCACTCCCTGTGTGTATCTGCGGTATTATCGCTCAGAGACAGACAGCCTGGCAATTGAAATCGTACGTACAAATCCCCTGTTCATAATTATTTACGCAGCATCTCCAGACGCTCTTTCACCTTTGGAAAATAATTCATCTCTGTATGGGGCAGAAACAGAGCTCCCATATAGTGATCCATGTAAGAACGGGTTGCGGCCATCTCAAAATTGGTCATCATATTGACAACCCTTGCCACATCACGGCGCAAAGCATTGGTCAGAGAGTTTATTTTACATCCCAGAAGGGAACCGTTTCCAAGATAGGTGACTTTGTCAGGATTAATTTCAGGCAGAAGACCTATGGTAATAGCACTTTCAAGGTCAACATAACTTCCAAATCCTCCGGCGAGGATGATCTTTTCAATATCTCTTATATTAAGCCCGATCTCTTCAAGAAGAGTCAGGGCAGCACTGTACATGGCACCTTTTGCCCTGATCAGATTATCAATATCAGGTTCTGCAATGGTAATATCCCTCTCAATCGCGGTGTTTTTTGCATATACAAGTACATACTCCCATATTTCATCTGTCTGGCGGATTCTTGGGGTATCAAGGGATTGATCAAATTTTCCTCGAGAATCAATAACACCTGTTTCAAGAAGCTTTGCCACCAATGTGATTAAACCAGATCCACAGATACCTTTTGCCTTTTTGTTCCCGACAGTGACAATCATGGGCTCAAAAGTTTCAGGATGAATGGCAAAATCTTCAATAGCACCTTTTGCAGCTCTCATCCCAAACTTGACCCCACCACCTTCAAAAGCAGGGCCGGCTGATGCGGCTGTACAAACCATCCAGTCCTTATGCCCTATCACAATTTCAGCATTAGTACCAATATCCATATAGAGCGTAAGTTCATCTGAGCGATATATGCCGGCAGCCATCACACCGGCAATAACATCTCCGCCAACATAGGAAGAGACTCCCGGATACATCAATGCAATGGTATGATCGGCAAGAGATATCCCAATCTCTGAAGCAGGAAATGGTGGATAGAGGATACAGGCCGGGACATATGGATCTCTTCTAATATATCTTGGATCAATTTTAAGCAGCAGCTGGGTCATGGTGGAATTACCGGCAAGGGTAATGGTTGTCACTTCATCCCTCCCGATTTTTGCCTTTTTAATGATTTTCTCAAGAATTTTATTGATGGTTTCAAGCACTTTCTGATGTAATATTTCAAGCCCGTCCCCCTTCTCTGCAAAAATAATTCTTGAAATAACATCCTCTCCATAACTTATCTGACTGTTAAACTCACCCTGTTCTGCAAGAACATCTCCCGTGTGCAGATCGAGAACCTGGCCAAAAACAGTGGTTGTTCCGATATCAACGGCAATGGCAAAACTTCTGTCACTGGTATCAAAGGGCTCAAGGTTTATTATTTCATTTTTACCATCTTCTCTTACAGGTCTTACTATGGTTGCCGTCACCTTGAAGTCCCCTTTCCTGACAATTTCAGGCGTTTTCCTGATCAGGCTCAGTGGAATGGATAAACGGTGTTCATCATGTTTAAAACGAAGGTGGTTAATGATCCTTGCCACATCTGCCTGATTGTCATCAGTACTTGCCGGGTCAAGCTCAAGGTATATCTGTTCCACAGGCGGAATAAACAGACCGTCTTCTCTTAATTCATCAATATTGGAATACATGACTTTTGCAGTATATCTGTCACCTGCCTGCACATTCAATCGGCTGGTATCTATTTCTGACTCAACTGGAATCCTTACTTTCAGGTCAGAAGATATTTCAGAAAGACAGGCCAGCCTGTATCCTTTTTCATGATCTTCTTTACTCAGCTGTTCTGAAATACCACCTTTAACACTGCCTTCTTCGAGTAAAACCCTGCATTTACCACATACTCCCCCGCCACCGCAGGATGCATTAATATGCACGCCAGCTTCCATAGCAGCACGGATAAGACGCTCATTCTCCTCAACATCAACCTTCACATTATGGGGTAAAAATTCTACTGAATATGTCATTATTGTGTATCCTTAAATATATATGAATATATATGTGAATATATATGTGAATTGTTTGAACTCTCTTTCTCTATCAAACTCTACTTACAATTAAAAGAAGAAACTTTTTATCTATCCTATCTGCAAGATTTTTTTGATTTTCAAACCGTATGGACACTGCAATTTTTCTTGACATAAAAAAAATATCTGTATTATGATAGGTTTTTTAATATTTTAAAATAGAGGTAAATTATGGATAAAAAAGTGACAGTAATTGGAGCAGGAAATGTAGGAGCAACTGCGGCACAAAGGCTTGCTGAAAAACAGCTGTGTGATGTCGTACTGGTGGATATTGCAGAGGGTCTGCCCCAGGGTAAGGCTCTGGACCTTTCAGAAGCAGCACCTGTTGAAAAACATGATTCCAAGGTTGAAGGATCTAATGATTATGCGCCGTCAAAAAATTCTGATATAATAATCATTACGGCAGGAATCCCGAGAAAACCCGGCATGAGCCGGGATGACCTGATCAACACAAACATGAACATCATGAAAGATGTTACCACTCAGGTTGGCAGACTCTCTCCCGATGCAATTCTTATTATTGTCAGCAACCCTCTGGATGCAATGTGTCATGTTGCCTTTGACATTAGCGGATTTCCCAAAAACAGGGTAATTGGCATGGCAGGCGTTCTTGACTCTGCCAGATTCAGGACATTTATAGCAAGAGAGCTTGATGTCTCAGTAGAAAACACCCAGGCTTTTGTGCTGGGTGGACATGGCGACACCATGGTGCCGCTTCCACGCTATTCAACCGTGGCGGGTATTCCTTTAACAGAACTGCTGCCCGCAGATAAAATCGAAGAGCTGGTAGATCGTACAAGAAACGGCGGTGCAGAAATAGTCGGTCTGTTAAAAACCGGCAGCGCTTTTTATGCCCCGGCATCTGCAGCAGTGGAGATGGCTGAAGCCATATTAAAAGACAGTAAAAAAATACTGCCCTGCGCCGCCCTTCTCGAGGGTGAATATGGAATCAATGATCTTTTTATCGGAGTCCCTGTAAAACTCGGTGCCAACGGCATAGAAGATATTATCCAGATAAAACTGACTGACAAAGAGCAGCAGGCACTGAATAAATCTGCAGATGCAGTACAGGAACTGAAAGATACATTAAAAAAATTATCAGAATCATAGAATTCCCATTGGAATAATCAATAGCCCTTCAACTGCACGTAACCGGTTGGAGGTTTTTTTACAGATTCTACAATTGAAAAACTTGATAAACCTGTAAAGAGTCCGATTTTGGCAATTTT
>CAYZCC010000206.1:3094-3772 GCA_964476805.1 uncultured Desulfobacula sp. | reverse complement strand
AATATTAATTAAGAATATATTTAAGCGGGTTAACCGGTGTGCCATTAATTCTCACTTCATAATGTACATGGGGGCCTGTGCTTCTTCCGGTATTGCCAACCAGGCCAATCACATCACCTCTTTTGACTCTCTGACCCCGTTTGACAAGAAATTCTTTCAAATGTCCATATTTGGTAACCCTGCCAAATCCATGGTCAATGATAATCAATTTGCCAATGTGCATTTTTCTTGCAGCATATGAAACTCTGCCGTTGGCTGTTGCAATCAATGGGGTTCCACTTTTATTGGCAATATCCAATCCGCCATGGAATTCTCTTCGTCCTGTAAAAGGGGATATCCGATAACCAAATTTGGAAGTAATCCATCCATCAACAGGTTTGATGGATGGTGTTGACGCCAGAAGGTTTCTTTTTTGCTCAAGTTCTTTAATAAGGTTTTTAAAATCAATCGCCTGTATTTTGGCTGCAAGACCTATCTGGCCTATCTGTTCATGCATTTCCCGCATAAGGGTATTGTGTTTTTCTTCCAGCGGAATATCAAGATCAAGCCCATCCTGCATAATAGCACCTATTCCTATTAATCCGATTGAGCTGTTCGTCTGTTTGATATCTGCAATCAGTTTGATTTTTTCCTCAAATTTAGAAAGATCTCCCACTCTGTTTTTCAAAATTTCAATCT
>CAYZCC010000206.1:2706-3084 GCA_964476805.1 uncultured Desulfobacula sp. | reverse complement strand
TTTTTAAGAGAGTAGTAGTCATACCCGACAAAAGAGACTCCGGCAGCTGCTGATATCATTATTAAAAAAGCAAATAGTAAAACAGTTTTATAAACAGTAATCTCTTTAATGTCAGAAGTTGATCCCGAGTGAAACCATATTTTTATTCTTTTTTCCATCGACAACCCTATTATTATTTATAAATTATTGAAATGTCAAGGACAATGTTAATATAATCGACACTAATATATCTTTTTTAAGACTTTTCATTGCAGATAGCAGATATTTTGTACAAAAAAACGTTCTTTATAACTATATGTCAATATTTATACAGACTTATCACTTAATAATCAATTCAGTTCTCTATCTGTTTTGCATAGAGACATGGGAAACGTCAAA
>CAYZCC010000206.1:0-2696 GCA_964476805.1 uncultured Desulfobacula sp. | reverse complement strand
CTGGCTTAAAAACAGTTTGGTTCTCTCATGCTGGGGGTTATCAAAAAACTCATTGGGTTCATTCTCTTCAACAATCGCACCTTCATCCATAAAAAGCACCCTGTGGGCAACACTCTTTGCAAAACCCATCTCATGGGTGACAACAAGCATGGTCATGCCGCCTGTTGCAAGATCTATCATCACATCAAGAACCTCTTTTACCATTTCAGGATCAAGTGCTGAAGTCGCCTCATCAAACAGCATTATATTGGGTTTCATGCAAAGGCTTCTGGCAATGGCAACTCTCTGCTGCTGGCCCCCTGACAACTGCCCTGGAAATTTTGCAGCCTGCTCTGTAATTTTAACTTTTTCAAGATAGTGCATTGCTGTCTCTTCAGCTTCCTTCTTAGGGACTTTTCTCACCCATATCGGTCCGATTGTCAAATTTTCCACAATGGTAAGGTGGGGAAAAAGATTAAAATGCTGAAAAACCATTCCCACTTCAGATCTTACTTTTTCAATATTTTTAAGATCCTTTGTCAGTTCAATACCCTCAACAATTATTTTACCCTTCTGGTGTTCTTCAAGTCTGTTGACACATCTTATAAGAGTGGATTTACCAGAGCCGGAAGGACCGCATATTACAATGCGTTCACTTTTTTTAACATTAAGATTGATATTGTTTAAAACATGGAAGTCACCATACCATTTATGCATATCAATGATCTCAATTACTGTCTTTTTACTTGAAATATCAAGTTTGTCTGTTTCTTCTTTGCTCATAAACAATCGCTTTATAAAAAAAAGTGTTAATAGTTATAAACCGGTATCAAGTTCTTTTTCCAGCTTTCTGCTGTAGTTTGACATAAAATAACAGCATACAAAATAAATTATGGCAATAAAAATATAGGCTTCTGCTGAAAATCCCATCCATTTTGGTTCAGACAGCGTTGCCTGGGTGGTTTTTAATAAATCATACAACCCGATGATCACCACCAGTGATGTATCCTTAAATGCCGAAATCAGAATACTCACAGAGGGAGGTATGACGATTTTCAAGGCCTGGGGCAGAATAATCAATCTCATTGTCTGGACATAATTCAAACCAAGGGAGTCAGCCGCTTCAAACTGTCCTCTATCCATCCCCTGCAGTCCGCCGCGAACCACTTCGGCAATATAAGCTGCTGTAAACATGATAATGGCAACCTGTGCCCTTAAAATTCCATTTATTGATACGCCTTCAGGCAAAAAGAGAGGGAATACTACAGAAGACATGAACAGGAGACTGATCAGAGGGACACCGCGTATCAGTTCAATATAAAAAATGCAGAAAGTTTTAATAACTCCCATTTTTGACTGTCTGCCCAGTGCCAGAATAATACCAAGTGGATAGGCTGCTGTTAAGCCAAATACAGACAAAAGCAGGGTAAGAATAATGCCACCCCATTTTTCTATTTCAACAGGCTCAAGCCCAAAGATACCCCCTTTTAGCAATACTCCCATGACAACAAGCCCGATAATCCAGCCATATCCAAGATATACATTCCAGAAATTTCTGTTACGGCTGATAACAAGCAGGAATACCAGCAGAACAATTGCTGTTATGGGACGCCAAAGGATATCCTGGGGATAAAAACCAAAAAGGATAATTTTATAATTGCTGGTAATAACAGACCAGCATGCCCCCTCTATTTCCTGACAGTTGGAATCTGGCAGCCAGCAGGCATCAATTAAAGCCCACTGTAAAAAAGGAACAACTGAAAACCACAGCAGAGTGGCAATAGCTATTGTTAAAATGGTATTTAAAGGGCTGTTGAACAGATTTTCCTTAACCCACCCTGCAACACCTGTATTTGTGATGGGCGGTTTTTCCTCATTAGCGGCAACTATGTTTATATCTGTCTGCATGAGATTTTAATTCTAAATCACCTTGTTACAAGTGCGGTTTTTTTATTATACCAGTTCATGAAAGCAGAAGTGGACAAGCTGAATATCAGATAGACAACCATAATTAACATAACCCCTTCAATTGCCTGCCCTGTCTGGTTCATGGTTGTCCCTGCAACAGAGACAAAATCTGGATATCCTATGGCCACGGCAAGGGAGCTGTTTTTAGTTAAATTAAGCATCTGGCTTGTCAATGGAGGGATGATAACCCTTAATGCCTGGGGCAGGATGATTAAATTCAGAACCTGGCCGGATTTCAGCCCGACAGCCATTGCAGCTTCGGTCTGGCCTCTGTTAACTGACTGGATTCCAGCTCTGACCACTTCTGCAACAAACGCGGCTGTATATAAAACAAGACCCAGAAGCAGGGCGGCAAACTCAGGGCTTATGGTCAATCCACCCTTAAAATTAAATCCTTTTAACTGGGGAATATTCATCTCCATGGGTGCACCTGCTGTTAACCAGCACAACAATGGCAGCCCGATTATCAAGGTTAATGATGTATAAAAAACCGGAAATGGCCTGCCGGTTCTATTCTGCCTCTTTTTAGCCCACTTTTTCAGGAAAAATATTATTACAACAGCAATGACCACAGCAATGACCATATATTTATAAACAGGATCTGCCTCTGGGATTGCAAAGATCAAGCCCCTGTTACATAAAAAAAGACCTGTGAATGGTGCAAACGCCTGTCTGGGTGACGGCAGCATTTCATAGAAAAAAGCATACCAGAAAAAAAGCTGCAGTAAAATCGGTATATCCTGAAAAAT
>CAYZCC010000205.1:717-3819 GCA_964476805.1 uncultured Desulfobacula sp. | reverse complement strand
TTTTCTTCCAATAATATTCCTGTTCATCGATAGTTATTTTCATCTGGAGGTGACGCTGAGTAAACCTGCAAACAATTTACCAAATCCATATCTGGGATATCTATCTGCCCGCTTTAAAAGCATCTGGATGACTGGTTCATCTTTTGTCGTATCCGGTCTGATCATCCTCCTTTACGGATTTTATGTCAGAAATCTCTACTTTTCAATGGCACTAAATTTTGGGAGGGTTACAATCCTGTATCTGGGACCGCATTATTTTTTTAACCGCATATTGCTGGTTGTATAAACACGACCATTCGTCATGATTGTAAACTTGCCACCATATGGATCTTCAGGAATATTTGGGATGAGATCAGTTTGAACCAGATCGTTCAATGTTTCAGGATATTTTTCATATGATTTATGGAATTCTGTACTCTTTTGTTCAAGGTATTCCATTATTTCAAGGGTTTTGATCCTCATCTTAAATTGATCATAAGTTGCCTTGTCCCTTGTATTTTTCAACATATCCTTTAAAAACTCAATGCCGTCTCTATGTTTAAAAGAGTATGCAGCGAGACGGGCAGCAAGTTTGGCAACATAGCTGGAGCATCCGGGTCTTCTGGCAGCTTCCATAAGGTATTGCATGCCTTTTTCATTGTCTTTTAAAAAATAAAAATGGTTAAATCCGAGATAATAAAAAATCCTGTAATTCTCAGGAATATACCGGGTGCCCTTTAAAAGGAGTCTGTTTGCATCTTCAAATCTTCTGGCATCCCAGGCAAGGAAGACTTCGGCAAAAAGGTAGGCATCCCAGAAATATGGATCCAGATCGGTAATCGTGTCCAGAGCAGCAACAATGTTTTCCCATTGCTCTGCAGTAATTTTTACTTTTTCAGCCACTTTCCCTCCGATAAATGTCATAAATTTAAACAATAACAAATCAGAGAACAGCCCCTTAAATTCAAGAGATACTGGACCGATGATCTTTGACGGTATCGTATATTCTACAAAATTTTCAGACAGCAGAACTTCACGCTGTTTTTGCAATTGCACTGATAACACAATGAACATCATTAAAAATACAATAAATAAAATAATTGTATTTGTCCTGCTGCTCATTTAAGCTCTCGTTTGTTAAAAATTACGGCTGCAAAAAAAAGCAGAAACATGGAATATGTCAGGCTATATCCATAAACCGATAACGTATGACCCAGTGAAACCAAACTCCCATGGCTTGCAAATGTTTTTATATCAAAGGCAGATAAATTAGGAAAAACATATTGTAGATATTTAACAATAAATTCATTGGCTGGCGATGAGACATTATATATTAACGCTTCCTTCTTAAAAAACAAAACAACTTCTTCTATACTATGACCGGTAACATAAACACTCAAGGAAAAAATCAATGTTAGAAAAGAACTCGTGGTGATTGTTGAAAAGAAAATAACAATTGCATTTAAAAGCAAAAACATCATCAATATATAGGAAAATGCCTGGAAATAACAAACCCAAGAAAAATCTTTGAAAAAAAATGATGACTCAACACCTTTGATAATATGAATAATGCCAGTGCTGAACAATGCAAGCAAAGATAAAGATACAAACACTATAAAGACCAGCCCGAAGTATTTACCTATCACATACTCGGTTCTTGAAATAGGTTTAGAGAGCACAGAATAAATAGTGAGTCTGTCTATATCTTTAGCCATCAGGTTGATATTAACAAAAAAGGTTAATAAGAGACCCGCAAACACAATGGTTGACAGACACAAATCAACCATCACCTTTCCCAATTCATGTCCAAAAAGATGGGTGAATAAAATTGTGGCCAGAAGCATCATAACCGCCATTATAGTAATACCGTAAAGCGCCCTGTCTCTGATACCCTCTTTAAAAGTCAAAACGGCAATAGAGACCATACGCTTTTTCATCAGCTGTATATATCTCCTGTCCATTTTCATTGACAAACTTCCAATACCTCTTCGTTGCGGATACTGTCCAAAAAAAATTTTTCCAGAATATTTTCAGATTTAGTTATATTCAAAATTTTTAGCTTATGGTGTGATATAACCTCCATAACGTTATTGAGCTGGTTTCCCTGACACGATATTTGTAAAGATCCATGGCAATCAATTAAATCAATTCCAAACTTCTTCAAATCATTTATACTATTTTGTGATGACTTTTCCAGTACAAGCTGAACAACCTGACCCTGTTTCATAAAATCACTTTGTTGAAAAATATTTTTCAATTTTCCCTTGTGCATGACCGCCACGCTATCGCACAATCTCTCCACATCATTTAAAATATGAGAACAAAACAAAATGGTTTTACCCTCTCTTTTCAAATCCAGTATCAAATCCACAAGAAGTTTTCTGCCTACTGGATCCAGACCGTTCATGGGTTCATCCAGAATAATAAATTCAGGATTATGGATCAGGGCGAAACATATTCCTGCTCTCTGTACCATTCCTTTTGAATAGTTTCTTATCTTCCGGTTTCCTGCGTGTTCAATATTCATCAGTTTTAATAGTTTCAAAATCTGTTTCTCAGAATCTTTTTTACTAAAACCAGCAACTTTCATGCAGAACTGCATCAGCTCAACAGCAGATAGATGTTCATAAAAGCATGGATTTTCAGGTAGATATCCCATTTTTTTTCTTGAATCAGGCGCTTCAGGAGATTTCCCAAACAAGCTGATTGTACCGGAGGAGGGAAAAATAAATCCCATAAACATTTTCAACAGTGTACTTTTTCCTGCGCCATTGGGACCAACGATTCCCACTGTTTTGCCTCTCTCCATTTCAAAAGAGACATCTGATACAGCATGGACCTCTTTTTTGCCCAACCCTGATTTAAATGTCTTATAAATGCGGCTACATATAATGGTCAAAACACGCACTCCAAAATATATTAAACATAAAAAAGGCAGCGCCCAATATTTTGACGCTGCCTTTTTATATATCCAAACTTAATGTGAATACAAGTTTAAGTTGTTTATTGACCTCTTATCGTCCAACCTTCAGTACTCGGATTTGTGGCGGTTCCGGATAAATCTTCAACGGCTGTAGGAACAGAACCTATTAAATTCTGATAAAGATTATTGTCTTCAGATCC
>CAYZCC010000205.1:0-707 GCA_964476805.1 uncultured Desulfobacula sp. | reverse complement strand
ATCAGCGCCACCATAACCACCGGCGCCACTGTCAGCTGTGTATATCACAATCCCGTTCACGGATACACTGACTGGCATCCCCTGCCCGTTGGGATCAAGATCAATGGTTCCAGTTCCTACCGCAGTTGCATCCGCTGAAAATGCTGCAGTTGAAAGCCCAAAAGTAATCATACAACTTGTTATAATAATTGCTATTTTCTTCATTGCATCCTCCTATATATCAATTGTATTCCATAAAAAAAATACTATTATGGTGTTGGATAATTTCCATTTTCAGCAAAAAATCCAACCACCTCATTCATAACAACCCTTGCGTCTCCCATGGACTGGGTATTAAATGATCTTGCACGATACTTGGTAAACTGTGGTACAGCAATTGCCGCCAGAATACCAATAATTGCAATAACAATCATGAGCTCAATCAGAGTAAAGCCTTTCTGGTTTATGTGTTTTTTCAGCCAATCGGACATTTGTCACCTCCATTGTTTATGTCTATCTTATTTGTTCAAAAACTCATCTTTTTGTCTTTGTAAATCGAATGGTTCAAAAAGGATGCCATTGTTGAAAAATTAATTATATGTTGAAAAATTAATTATATTTTTTATAATCATTTGAATTTTAATTTTTTTTCTTAAACAGATAGCATTTCATACTTTTAACTTAATTTCAATCTTACACTATTTGAAAACAATTTTTGAACTCATCTT
>CAYZCC010000204.1:0-3828 GCA_964476805.1 uncultured Desulfobacula sp. | reverse complement strand
CGTCACCTCCAGATGAAAATAACTATCGATGAACAGGAATATTATTGGAAGAAAATTGATGGACGAAGCCAAGAAAATGGAAGGAAACGGATTTTGAAATGCTTTTTTCGAAAAAAAAATCATGGAAGAAGAGCTATGCCGTTTCACGCCGGTGCTCTGACTGCATTATAAAAACGGCCATGAGAAAGAAGTATGACCAGTGAAAACAGGATGCAGAAAAGCCTGAATAAAAAGCGTCATCAATTTTATTGTTTTGAAATTTTAGCTTTGGATGGGATTCGATTCTTTTATCTTTCTTGACAAAAATCTGTTACTTGTCATATTGTAAAAAAAATTGAAAAGCACCCTAATTTTATAGATTTGAGGAGGAAAAATGAAGGTTAATGGTAAGATATTGGTAAATTGTGGCGTTGTTATTTTACTGGCATTGTTTATTTCAGGATGTTTGGGTGAAACCTTTTCAAGCAAACCTGAGGAGGAAACATCTGAAACTCAGACTAAATCAAGGAAGACCACCGCTGTTTATTACGATTTTGAAGATGTGCTTATTCCCATGGGACTAAAAATAGTTGATTCCAAAACAGTGATTGTTTCAACTCCTGGTTCTACTTCTGGCATTATTGCCTTGAAAGGCCGGGCTGAAAGACAATCGCTGTTTAATTTTTTTGGCTATAATATGCAAAAAGATAACTGGAGTATCTTAAGTCAGATCAAATCACCGGGTACAACAATTATGGTGTTCCAGAAATCTTCCAGAATTGCTGTTATTACCATTCGCAGCGAGCAGATTTATACATATGTTGAAATTGGTGTGGCACCCTCTGCTGGAGGCAGTGAAACAGGTGCAGGATTTTCTGAACCCATTCTGATAGAGTAGTGGTATTTGAAAAAAAAAATATTCTTCTTGGGATTACAGGTGGAATCGCCGCATATAAAGCGGTTGCGCTTTTAAGATTACTGAAAAAAGCAGGGGCAAATGTCAATGTGATGATGACAAAAAGTGCCCTGGAATTTATCGGCAGGACTACATTTGAAGTGTTATCAGAGAACACGGTATTAGCAGATCTGTTTTCTGACACGGATTCCTGTGTAAAACATATTGATCTTGCAGCCAGTGCCCATGCAGTTGTCATTGCCCCTGCCACTGCAAATATTATAGCAAAACTCAGTTGGGGTATTGCCGATGATGCTTTGTCCACAACAATGCTTGCTGTTACCTGCCCTGTAATGATCTGTCCCTCCATGAACACGAATATGTACCAGAATATTCAGGTTCAAAGAAATCTTGATTCCCTTGAGGAAGATGGATTTAATATTCTTGACCCGGATTCAGGAACGCTGGCCTGCAAAACTGTCGGTGCAGGAAGACTGCCTGATCCATGGTTTATTTTTGACAGACTTGGGGCCATGCTGGTTAAAAATGATTTAACGGGTAAAAAAATTCTTGTTTCCGCAGGCCCCACGGTTGAAGCCATAGATCCTGTAAGATTTATCAGTAATCACTCTTCCGGAAAGATGGGGTATGCCATTGCCCGGGCAGCTGAAAGAAGGGGAGGTCAGGTGACACTGGTTTCAGGTCCTGTCGATCTGGCGCCTCCTGTAAATGTTGAGTGTATTGATGTTGTGACCTGTAAAGATATGGCTGATCAGATGCTCTCCCACCTTGGCGGAAGTGATATTATTCTAACAGTGGCAGCTGTGGCTGATTACAGGCCTGTAAATCCGTCAGAGAGTAAAATTAAGAAAAAAGAGAATAATACAGGTTTATCTGTCGCCATGACACAGAATCCAGATATTTTAAAGCGTATCGGGGAGAAGAAGAGAGAAAATCAGTTCCTGGCTGGATTTGCTGCAGAAACAGAGGATCTTGATAAAAATGCGCTGATAAAACTTAAGAAAAAGAACCTTGATATGATTGCTGCAAATCTTGTGGGGTCCTCTGATTCAGGATTTAAAGCAGAAACAAACAAAGTTAAGCTTTTCTTTAAGGATGGGTCGTTTGTTGATATCCCTTTAATGGATAAAAAAAAAGTTGCAGATATTCTGCTGGATCATATCATCGAGAAGGGGGGATAATATTTTTTTTAAAATGGACAAAGATGTGCAAAATGCTTCCGTACAGATACAAAATGATTTTATCCAGATTGTTAAGGATCTTTCCCAATATTTTTTAAAACAGAAACATACCGGAAATACCTTTTTAAAAATATCTAAAGCATCTGAATCCATAATTAATAAATGGGGTCAAACCACGACCAGAGGTCATGGAACAGATGAACATTTTTTTTCCCAAGGCCCTGAAAATGCAAAGGTTTTTATCCTGGACAGCCACACCGATTTTTTTAAGGGTAAGAGCGGGGAGTTGTTAATTAAAATTCTTTCAGCAATGGATCTGGCAGCTGATTCTGTGTTCATATGCAATGCAGACAACTTTGATCCTGTCAATGAAAAAATAAAAGCTGTTTTACCACAAATCATTATTACTCTTGGAGAAAAAGCCGGACAGACCTTATTAAAGATTAAGCAGCCCCTGGAAAAATTTCAGGGAAGATTCCATGAATATAATGGTATCAAGGTGATGCCTACCTTTCATCCATCTCTGCTTTTAAAAAAACCTGAGTTCAAACGTCAGGTCTGGAACGATATGAAGCAGGTGATGGCCTATGCAGGGCTCAAACATGGATCGTGACAGCTTCAGATTTCTCGACAGTTTTGTTAATTCTCTTGAAGCAGAAAAGGGATATTCTCCCCACACGTGCAGGGCATATTATACAGATGTTTTAAACTTTATTGATTTTGTTTTAAATGATCAGGCAGTCCATGACGAGAAGTGTCAAAAAAAGCTTCTGGCAAAGTTAAAAAACCTGGATAAAAGTTTGATCAGAAAATATTTGGCCCGGCTTGTAAAATCAGGAAAATCAAAACGCACGATCTCAAGGAAACTCTCCTCTTTAAAAGCATTTTTTGATTATTTAATAAAATCAGGGCACCTCATGTTAAACCCGGCAGATATGATCCCTTTCCCAAAACTTGGGAAAGCCATACCCAGATTTGTAAATGTTGATGATCTGTTCAGGCTGCTGGATTCAATCAAAGCAGAAACGCTGCTTGATAAAAGAAACCTTGCCATGTTTGAAACCTTTTATTCCACAGGTATGAGAGTGTCGGAGATGGAAAATTTGAATATAGAGGACATTGACTTTAAAAGGCAAATGATTAAAGTCTTTGGAAAAGGTTCAAAAGAGAGGATAGTTCCAGTGGGCAGGAGAGCTTTAACAGCAATAAAAAATTACAGGGACGCTTTGAAAGAGAATTTTATCCCTCTGTTTTTAAATAAAAATTTTTCAAGGTTAAGCGCCAGGTCCATCCGTCGGATTCTCGATGGATTGGTTAAAGAGTGTGGATTGAATATTCAGGTTTCTCCCCATACTCTGCGCCACTCTTTTGCCACACATATGCTGGATTCAGGTGCAGATTTGAGGGGGATTCAGGAGATTCTCGGGCATGTAAGTCTCTCCACAACTCAAATTTATACCCATGTGAGTATGGATAAATTAATGCAGGTTTATGACAAGGCACATCCAAGAAGCTGATGTAGGAACGGGGGGTCACCCATCTGCTTCGCTGTTTCAAACTTTTGCAATCCTTATGTACTTAATCGTACACGCTGGTTGCAAAAATTATTGTGCCTCACATATGGGCAATTCCCCGTTCAAGCCCGTTCAAGCATTGATGAACCTGTAAAAAGTCCGATTTTGGCAATTTTTGGGTCGTAACATACTCAAATTATATATAGTGACTTTGCCATTTTTGACTTTTTACGAGACC